>NZ_JACJON010000058.1 GCF_014695585.1 Microcoleus sp. FACHB-831
TATTCGTTCTTTCCACAGTCCTCAGAATTTTGCTCTTCTACGGCGCATTGCTCTCAATGCCCTTAACCGAGAACAGACTTACAAACGTAGTCTCAGGCAAAAGAGTAAACGAGCCGCTATGGATGATGATTATATGATTCAAGTTCTCAGTTCTTGTTTTCTTGACCCTACCTTAGATTCTTCTGATTCCTTGTGTCAAGCCTGATTAAGATGCTCTTACCCTGCAATTCTTTTAAGGACAATATTTTATGAAACTTACTTACGATCCTAGATACAACGTGGCTTATATCTACCTACAAGAAAAAACAGTGCAGGTAGAAACCATGCAAAAAAAGGCGATCGCTTCCGGATCGCCTAAGTTTCAACAACCAACGTTTAATTCAGTTTTAGATCGCTTTAGTGCTTGTGATTGCTTAGCCACTTAGCAGCCACAATACCAAAGACGGCTGCAACCATTGGATTGCTCAAAAACTTGACAACCGCAGGCTGATCTGCTAACACTTCTTGGAAGATATCCGGGTGGCTGTGATAGGTAAAGGAAGCCAGTTTGCTGACATCATCAGCACTCATGTGCTTAGGGTTATGGGTAGAAAGTCCCAACTGTTGCTCAAGTTGGCGATCGCTTAATCCCCTTTGCTTCAAATGCTTGAAGAATTCCTTGGCTACATCATCGCGTTCGTTTGGTTTAATTTGCGCGATCGCTTTTTGCAATTCCGGTTCCATCTGCGCTGGCGGAATGCTGTTTGGATGCAGGGAACGTCCGAACAATTGACGACGCTCATCTCTGGAGGAACGTTGAGCAAAATCATCAAAACTTTGGTAATCCTTTGTCGGATCGCTAGGAGCATCTTCCAGAGATTCGCTGTTACCCCCAGCTAAATCGTTCATTATTTGATGCTTATATTGTTCGCTGCTGCTCATTTTTGTTATCTCCTGGTTCAATCACGAAAAAACTTATTAAATTTTGAGTTGAGACGCGGTTTAGAGCGTCTATAAGGATGGTTTTTGATGTCCTGTTGGACTATGCGCCTTGATACTGAATCTGCTTTGACTGAACGTCATACTTCGCAGTCAAAATCAGTTTCTTATCAGGTGCATACATCAAAACAGTTAAATCCTGGTTTGGGAAATTCTTGTGGAATCCTTGAACTAAAGATTTGGATAAATCTTTAACTTCATTTGGACGCACTTGCGGCGAAATTACAACCCCTAATTTGTTGTTATCCCGCACGTAAGCATCATTAACCAATCCTTTAGCAGTCTGCACTACCCAATTTCCGAAATCTTGGCCTGCTACTGTGCTACCGCGTTCTAACAGTTGATAGCTGGGTTGGCTATTAGCAGCAGATGGTAGAGTAGGTTGTTTAGCCTGAGTTGCACTAGCACAAGAGGTGGTAATGGTAAGAACCAATACCAATGCTAATGCAGCCAAAAATTTTCGGCTTTTTTGAAATAAATTCATAGGCTTGTCCTCAAAAAAATAGCGGTTTTAAAAGAATTATCGGTTGTTTTGTTGGCGGTAATCCTGTTACAGGGCTTAGATAATCTTGCAGCTACCTAAACCCTGCATCAGTAAGACTTACGCCCGATCGATCAGATCTTTAGCTTTATCCTTGAGGTCTTCCCCAGTGTGGCGAACTTCAGCCTCAGCTTGCTTAGCTTTACCTTCGGCTTTATCTTCCGGATCGCCTGTAAGATTGCCTAGTGCTTCTTGGGCTTTTCCTTCAATATTTTTGCCAGTTGCATTTGCTCTATCTTCTACACTCATTTTCCTTCTCCCTATTTTTTTACAGCTTTTATTTTGAAAATGCGTTGAGTTTTTCACCGCTATCTTTTTGCTTATGTATTAAATGTATCTGAAATTTTTTACATAGCCTTCTGTCGTCAGGCATACTAGGTGGGGATCAATATTTCTTACTCTTTATATATGCTTAAAGACTGATTAATTGATATTTCCCAAGATAGATGTCGGCTCACTCCTCACACAGCAGCGTCCGCATAATGATTCAATTGTAAATATTAAAAACCCGGTTTCTTTAGCAAACCGGGTTTCTCAAGAGGTAACTATTACTTTCTGGTTTAATCCAGATAACCAATAAGAATGTCATCCTCGCTATAGTTTGAAGCGATTGGACGAAGACCAGACATTAAAATGGTTTCAGAAACTTTTAGTTTACTGGAGGTAATTGGACGTCCCATCAAGGAGATGGTTTCAGAAACTTGCAGGTTACTTGACGCAATTGGACGAACTCCCGCCAGATTGACTGTTTCAAGAACTCGGAAATCGCTAGAAGCAATTGGACGAATACCCGCCAGATTAATTGTGTCCGAAATCTGAAAGTTCCCTGAAATTGTTAGGTGATTGGAATCTGAGGATTCGGCTGGCGCGGGTAACGGAATGACTTTCGTCTTATTGTCTCTATTCAGATTTTGGCTTTCCTGAATTTTAACATTATCGACTTGAACTGTGGTTTCTCCGTTAAGTTTAGGATTGGCAATCTTAGGTTGGGTAGGATTTTTCACTTTAGCAGTGCTGGTAATGCTCATGATTCCACGCCTCTCAATTGTTAAGTGACTGCGCCAATAATGTAGAAAAATTCCGAAGTTTGGGTTGATCCGGTTAATCTGAGTGTAATTTAAAAAAACATAGAAAACTATAGATATTTTGATGGTTGTATATAGAAAATATAAATGGTTAAAAATTATTAAAAAAGGACTGAGGATGAGGAATTGGTGAGGAGGTAAGACTTTTTCCCAATCCCCAGTCCCTACTTCCCGGCATCGACTGAGCAAATAGCTACCATAAGAGAGTGGTGTCTAGCGATCGCTAAGACTCCCTTTGCACAAAAAGTGATTTTTTTAACACTGTATGGCGCAATTTTGTCTGGAAGCTCCCTTTAAACCGACAGGCGATCAGCCGCAAGCGATCGCGCAACTGACTCAAGGCGTACAAAGAGGCGATCGCTTCCAAACCCTACTGGGAGCGACGGGAACCGGAAAGACATTCTCAGTAGCAGCGGTTATTGACAAAGTAGCCAAGCCGACGCTAGTGCTGGCGCACAACAAAACCTTAGCTGCACAACTGTGTAATGAGTTGCGGGAATTCTTTCCCCATAACGCGGTGGAGTATTTCGTCAGTTACTACGACTACTATCAGCCAGAAGCATATATTCCCGTCACCGACACATATATAGAGAAAAGTGCAGCCATCAACGACGAGATTGATATGCTGCGACATTCGGCGACGCGATCGCTTTTTGAACGCCGAGATGTTATCGTCGTTGCTTCCATCAGCTGTATTTACGGTTTGGGGATTCCCTCAGAATACCTGAAAGCCGCAATTCCCCTAAAAATGGGAATGGAAGTCAATCAACGCGAGTTGTTGCGAGACTTAGCCTCAGTGCAATACAGTCGCAACGACATGGAAATCGGACGAGGACGTTTCCGCGTTCGGGGTGATGTCTTGGAAATTGGCCCCGCTTACGAAGACCGAATTATCCGGGTAGAATTTTTCGGGGATGAGATTGATGCGATTCGCTACGTTGACCCGGTGACAGGCGAAATTCTTCAGAGCATGGATGCTTTGAATGTATACCCAGCGCGTCACTTTGTTACCCCAGAAGACAGACTCGAAGCCGCTTGCAACGATATTGAACAGGAACTCAAAGATCGGCTGGAAGAATTAGAAAAAGCCGGGAAATTACTAGAGGCGCAACGACTAGATCAGCGCACTCGCTACGATTTGGAAATGTTGCGGGAAGTAGGATATTGCAACGGCGTTGAGAACTACTCCCGACATTTAGCAGGTCGGCGTGCGGGAGAACCGCCAGAGTCTTTGATTGATTATTTTCCCAAAGACTGGCTGTTGGTGGTGGATGAATCTCACGTTAGCGTCCCGCAAATCCGGGGGATGTACAATGGCGACCAAGCGCGAAAAAAGGTGCTGATTGAGCATGGTTTTCGCCTCCCCAGCGCTGCTGATAACCGTCCTCTGAAGTCGGAGGAGTTTTGGGAGAAGGTGAATCAGTGTATTTTTGTTTCTGCGACTCCCGGTAACTGGGAGATCGAACAGTCAGAGGATCGGGTAGTACAACAGGTGATCCGTCCGACTGGCGTACTCGATCCAGAAATTTTTGTGCGTCCAACGGAAGGACAAATTGACGATTTGCTGGGTGAGATTAAAGATCGGATTGACAAGCGCGAACGGGTGCTAGTCACCACTTTAACTAAGCGCATGGCGGAAGATTTGACGGAGTATCTGCAAGATCGGGGGATTCGGGTAAGATATTTGCACTCGGAGATTAACTCAATTGAGCGGATCGAAATCTTGCAGGATTTGCGAGAGGGTAAGTTTGATGTGCTGATTGGGGTTAACTTGCTGCGAGAGGGTTTGGATTTGCCAGAAGTCTCTCTGGTAGCGATTTTGGATGCTGATAAAGAGGGTTTCTTACGCGCAGAGCGATCGCTTATTCAAACTATTGGTCGTGCGGCGCGTCACGTCCGGGGTCAAGCTATTCTCTATGCTGATAATTTCACCGATAGCATGATGAAAGCCATTGACGAAACTGATCGGCGGCGGGGAATTCAGAGTGCGTACAATCGAATGCACAATATTACACCCCAACCGATTATCAAAAAAGTCAATAACTCCATTCTGGCTTACCTAGATGTCTCGCGGCGGCTGAATTCTCAACAGTTGGAAGAAGCTTACGAACAGGTGGACGATTTGCCTTTAGAGAATATTCCCCAGTTGATTACTCAACTGGAAGCACAAATGAAGGACGCGGCGAAAAATTTGCAGTTTGAGGAAGCGGCGAAATATCGCGATCGCATCAAGCATCTGCGAGATAAACTGCTAGGTCATTAAAAACGCGATCGCACTCTACTCATCCTCAAGGATAAGTTGCAGATGCGATCGCGCCTCTTATCAGCTTCCTCGTCTCTCTTCTGAATATTCACGTTCTAACGAGTCTACTTTTGAACAACAGTCATCATCATAGTAATCAGGCTCGTACTCCCATCCACGACTCTTATCTTTGCGATTTTCCTGTTCAGCGTGTAAATATTCTAAGGTGGTCAGCCTCTTATTCAGCGCTTCAATTTGGTCAAGCAGACCACTCAGAAAGTCTTCCTGAACAGAGAGTAATATCGGAAGTTCCTCTCTGAGTCCTTTACTTTGCGTTTTTGGAGTATAATTTTTAGGCATGAGAATTCCTCCTTGGTTTAATACACCATGTGGATTTCAAGACAGAAAAAGAAAAAATTGGATTCTCAAACGGATTGATGCCTGCCAGGGCCGCCGTTTCAAGATTCGGGCTTACTAATTAGCATCATCTGAATGCCAGTTCAGGTGACGCTTGTTATTTGTACACACACCTTATACCAATTCTCCATGAAGATGCACTAACTTAGTAGAAGTAGAGCCAGGGTGGCAAAAGTATGGGGAATCAATTTCGAGTAGAAGTACATGAGAGTATCGAAGAACTACGACATCGATTAGCTCATGCACGAAGCGCGACCACCAAAGAAAGACTACAGATGCTCTATTGGCTGAAAACTCAAGCGATTAGAACCCGGCAGGAATTGTCGTTGCGACTAGGACGAAATGAATCCACAGTATATCGGTGGTTACAACGATATCAGCAAGGCGGCATCAATGGGTTGCTAGAAGTCAAAACGCCGCCAGGAAAGCCAAGTTTAATCTCAGCTGAAGTCACAAACCAACTGAAAGAACGTTTATCTCAACCTCAAGGATTCAATAGCTATGGACAGATTCAGCAATGGCTGGCTCAAGAATGTCAAACCGTACTGGCTTATAAGACGGTACATAAGATTGTGCGCTACAAGCTTCAGGCGAAATTGAAAGTAGCGCGTCCGCGTAGCGCCAAAGCTAACGTAGAAGTGCAAGCCGCCTTTAAAAAAAACTGCCAGACATAATTCGCGTCTTTCTTCGCTATTTAGCAAGCGCCAAATCAGTTCGCTACTGGTGCCAGGATGAGACTCGCTTAGGGCTCAAAACGCTTACTGGACGTAAAATTACCCTCAAAGGAGTTAAACCTGAAGGGATTGTGAGTTGGCAGAGAAATAACTTTTATCTTTATGGTGTAGTAGAACCAGCAAGCGGCGATAGCTTTTTCTGGGAATTTTCCCACCTAGATGGTACCTGCTTTCAAGATTTCTTAAACCTTTTTTCCCAACTCCATCCAGACAGTTTAAATTTGATTCAACTGGATAACGGCAGTTTTCACAAGTGTTTGGATTTAAAATGGCCCGATAATGTTATTCCCATTTTTCAGCCGCCCTCAAGTCCGGAGCTGAACCCAATCGAACGTCTGTGGGAACACATTAAGTACGAATTGTCTTGGGAACATTGTACGAATTTAGATGAATTGCGCCACAAGTTAAAGCTGGTGCTTGATTCTCTCTCATCGGAAGCGGTTGCTTCTATCTGTGGTTGGGATTACATTGTTTCGGCTTTATTAAGTGCAACTTCATAGAGAATTGGTATTAGTAATTGGTTTGTAGATAATTTTAGCATCCTTACTGAATCTTATATAATAGGTAGCATAACGTATCTATTGGGCGCTGTCATACACTATAATTTTGCATAGAGAGCAAACAGATTAGCCTAGAACTGTCTAGGTAAGCACAAATCCCTATCAGGGATTGAAATATGCTTCCTATAATCGCTATTGGCTCTCTTAAGCCCTTCTATGTAAACTGTATCTCTAATAGAAGGGTGAACAGATTACCGGATAAATGTCTAGGTAAGCACAAATCCCTATCAGGGATTGAAATATGTGAAGAGGCGTGATCGCGCCTCTTTTTTCTTTCTTCCTTATCCTTTTCATCTAAAGAGCGGTTCAAAAATTCAAAGTGCGATCGCACTTTGGCTTAATCAATGAAGTGAAAATGCGATCGCATCTCCCTGGCGAGACTGTCATCTGAAATTGTGCAAACTTTCTGAGGGGGCGCGTGTCACCCCCTCAGGATTCCCTCAAAAATCTGCAAGAAAAGATGCAGGAATATATTGACAACGGCGTTCGCTTAGGATGGCTGATTGACCCGAAAACTAAGCAAGTGGAAATTTACCGTCCAGGGCAAGATGTAGAAGTGTTGCATCCCACAACTGTATCTGGCGAGGATGTGTTGCCAGGATTTGAGTTGAATTTGAATAAAGTTTTGTGAAGTGCTTTCGGCGCGCTGGAGAGCCATCCAAATCACGCAATTCAATTCTCTTCAATGCGATTCTTTTATAGCATCGCGCCCAGCAAATTAGCAAGAATCGCTTTGCGAACCGCAAGCCCGTGGCGTACCTGATCGAATATGCCTACTCGCCTGTCATTATCTACATCACTTGACAACTCAAACCCACGAGGTAAAGGGTGAAGGATCGTTGCTTGGGGTGACAAATCCTTGAGAAATGCCAAGGGAAAGGTAAACCATTGATGATAGCGTTCATATTCTGAAATATCGGCGAAATCCTCTAAGAATGTACCTCCAGTAAAATATAGTACGTCATCATTTAGTGCATCTGACAGGCTAAGGCTGTGCTGAAATGTAGCACCGCGATTTTGGGCAATGGATTGATATTCTTGCTTCAGTGCTAACTCACTGGGACAAATCATCAAAATTCTAGGTTGCAATGGTGCTAACAATAAAGCAAGTGAATTAGCACAACGGCTTGTTTGTAAGCAACCAATCAAAGATATTTTTAAATTTTTGAGGTCAGGACAATTCTTCTGGATTACGGAAAAATCTGCTATAGCCTGAGTTGGATGTTCGTTATGACCATTTCCAGCATTGATGACCGGAATTTTTACCAGTTCGTTGATTTGGGTAATTAATTCCGAGTTGGAAGAACGAACCACTAAACAATCGACATAACATTCAGCTGTATGGCAAAAATCACTGAGAGATTCACCCCTTAAGCGGCTATCTCTGTAGCTGTCGGATAAATCAAGAATGTTGGCACCCAGCCACATAGCTGCTGAAGAAAAGGAATTTTTAGTTCGATGACTAGGCTGTTCAAAGATTAAGCCAACAATTCGCTTAGGCTGTAGGTTAAATTGCTGAGGAAGCAAATTATTTTCTAGAATTTTATGTGCAAGGGCAACAATTTCTTCTACCTGCTGCATCGGAAGCTGCAAAACGGAGAGAATACTATTTACAGTCGTTTCCACCTGAATGCTCATGGTTTAGTTTTAGGGTTTTAAACAGACACTCTCACCCAGATGATTAGCTGATGCTGCCCGCTTTACTGAGTTTAATGGTGCGATTATCTCGCCATAAGTTGCCATAGAGGGATTGTGATGAATCGTACTGCGATCGCTTGTGCAGTTCTGGCGATCGCAATCTGGAATTTCCGCCGCCATCAGTCCAGTTATACTCGGTTAAACGTGTCGCGCCCGCAGCACACCCTAAGCTTACCCAACGCCTCTAGGTGAGTAACAAGACTCAGTTTAATCGTGGCATCAATTTCCTTCAACCGCCCAGCCACATTTTGAGGGTCGATTTGCGACCGATGGCGATCGCGATTGATCTTTGAAAATGACAAGTGCTGTCTAAAGATATTTAAGATTTGTTTTAAGTTACTGCGGTTTCCTGGGCGGGGGGCAGCAATTGTCTACAATGTTGGCAATTTGCACTGCTAGATTTTTACTCATTGGGTTGCTACTTTAACCATTATTTTCAGGCATACTTAGAGACATGGAGGAGCATCACCCAGCAGAGGGATGTCATACCTCTGAAGGAAGACCCCTTATATGAGATTTTCTGAAAGAGGATGTTAGTTGATTTTACAGTCGCCATCCCGACCTATAACGGGGAAACCCGCTTACCGGAAGTTCTGGACAGATTGCGATCGCAAACTCACACCGAGAACTTTGTCTGGGAAATTCTGGTTATTGACAATAACAGCACTGACAATACAGCAAAAGTTGTTCAAGACTACCAAGCCAACTGGTCTAAAGTTTATCCTTTGAAGTATTGTTTTGAACCCCGCCAAGGATTAGCTTTTGCCCGCCAACGTGCAGTCCAAGAAGCCAAAGGCACATTTGTTGGGTTTTTGGATGACGATAACTTACCGACACCGACATGGGTTTGGGCAGCCTACAATTTTGGGCGCGATCGCCCGAAAGTTGGCGGTTATGGCAGCCGCATTTATGGCGAATTTGAAATTACACCCCCAGAAAACTTTGAGAGAATTGCGCCACTACTGGCAGTAACTGACAGAGGTGCAAATGCTCTGCTATACGAACCACACAAAAAGTTATTGCCGCCTGGGGCTGGATTAGTTGTACGTCGCCAAGCTTGGCTGGAAAATGTTCCCCAGCAGTTTATTCTTCATGGGCGAATTGGAAATAGTATGCTTGCCGGAGAAGATTTGGAAGCGCTATTACATATTCAACAAGCTGGATGGGAAATTTGGTATAACCCCCAAATGTGTCTTTACCATCGCATACCTCACTGGCGTTTAGAGAAAGAATATCTCATCAAACTATGCCGCGGCATTGGTTTGAGCCGCCACCGAACTCGGATGTTGAGCGTTAAACCTTGGCAAAGACCTCTAGCTTTTTTTGCCTATATGCTTAACGATATCCGTAAAATATTATTCCATTCAATAAAATACAAAATGGCAATAAAAGACGATCTTATAGCAGCTTGTCAGATGGAGCTTCTTACTAATAGTCTAATTAGCCCTTTTTATATTTGGAAAATATCTTTAAATACCTCAAAAATAAATATTGATTAAAATTAGTTGAGATAATTCAATGCTGATTTGGTTAATCTTGTCAATGTAAAAAGCTTTACTTTATCTTCATTTATGAAGTAAGAGTATCGCTTAAACTGGTATTTAGCTGGGCAAACAGTAAAAAACTTACTCTAAAAAAGTAAGCCTTTCGCTCAACAAGCACTGTAGATACAGCCAAACGCATTAGTGTGGCAGATTATCAGGGATCTTCAGGAAAATTGTTTCTAGAACTACCCCTAACATTAATTACCCAACGCCATGAACATTACGACAACAATTCCCTTTGTGGATCTTCACCTTCAACACCAGCCAATTCAAACTCAGATGGAAGAGGCGGTGCGGGGTGTAATCCAGCGGGGAGATTTTATACTAGGTAAGGCTGTAGCTGAGTTTGAGGCGGCGTTTGCGTCAGACAGCGGAGTATCTTATGGTATTGGGGTAGCTTCGGGAACAGATGCGATCGCTCTCGGATTAGAAGCCTGTGGCATTGGTACTGGTGACGAAGTAATCTTACCTACCAACACCTTCATCGCCACCTTGATTGGCGTTATCCGCGCTGGTGCCAAACCGATTTTAGTTGATTGCGACCCCCAAACCGCCTTAATTGACCTCAAAGCCGCAGAAAAAGCCATTACTCCCCAAACCAAGGCAATAATTCCCGTACATCTCTACGGACAAATGGTATCGCCGCGCCAATTGCGAGACTTTGCCGATGCCCATAACCTGATCATATTTGAAGACGCAGCCCAAGCACACCTAGCTGAAAGAGAAGGTTATCGCGGTGGTTCCGTTGGCAAAGCAGCAGCCTTTAGCTTCTACCCCAGTAAAAACTTAGGCGCATTGGGGGATGGAGGCATGGTTATTACTAACGATGAAGCAGTGGCGCAGAAAATGCGAAGTCTCCGCAACTACGGTTCCCCCCGCAAATATTATCACACCGAACCTGGAACCAATAGCCGACTCGATACCCTACAAGCAGCCGTACTCAACATCAAACTCCCCCATCTTGCCGACTGGAACTCCTCACGCAACCAAGCTGCTGCCAAATACGACACCTTACTTGAAGCACTGCGTAGCATGGGAATTTTCCCCATGCAGAACCAAAGCGGCAAAGGTCACATTTATCACCTTTACGTCGTCCGGATTACCGAACCCTGCCCCCTCGACAGGCAAACCATCCAAGACAAACTAGCAGCCATTGGCATTCAAACTGGAATCCACTACCCCATACCCTGCCATCTTCAACCAGCCTTTGAGAATTTGGGTTATCGCATGGGAGACTTCCCCCAAGCAGAAACCCTAGCCCAAGAAATTTTATCCTTACCCATGTATCCCGGCATCAGCGACACCCAAATCCATCAAGTCGTTGATGCCTTGCACAGCCTCTGTGTTTAGAAAAAATCATGAATTTTAACGCAAAAAATGCAAAGGTAGGCAGAGAATAACTTTGCATTTTTTGCGTTAAAAAAAAAGAAAATAACTAACAAAGTAAAATCATGCACATTGAACGAAAAAATCCCATTGCCATCGAACGCTACTTAGTAGAGACAGCCATCATCGGTCTACTGGTGATATTGTACGCTCCCCTAATCTGGTACTGGTACGATGGCTGGCTGCACAAAAACATCAGCATTGAACATGAATATTACAGCCACGGTCTAATCGGTTTACCTTTCGCCGCCTATATTATCTGGACGCAACGACAGCAGTGGCAACAATTGCCAGACAAAAATAATCTCTTCGGTGCCGCATTGCTGGGATTGGGAGGAGCATTGTATCTCAGTAGGATACCTGACCTGGTAAATTTATCTTTTCCTGCTGTATTAACCGGGCTTTGCCTGTGGCTGAAAGGATTACCAGGCTTGAAACTTCAAAGTTTCCCACTGTTGTTCATCTTTCTAGCAACACCAACCCAAATTCCCTACCTGCTTGCTCCCTATACCTTGCCCTTACAGCAATTTATTGCTGGGACAGCTGGCTTTATTCTGAATCAATTTGGCATGAATGTCACCGTCGAGCAAATTTACTTGTTTGTCGGTGGACGAATTGTGGAAGTTGCGCCTTTTTGTGCTGGTCTGAAGATGTTGTTCACCAGTCTTTATGTAGCTATGTTGTTGCTGTACTGGACTGGTGCATGGATTTCTCGCCGGACGACAATGTTGTTGTTAGTTGGTGCGATCGCCATCAGCGTCAGTGGTAATATCGTCCGCAATACCCTGCTGACTTTCTTTCATGGCACAGGTCAAGACCATGCTTTTGAGTGGCTGCACGAAGGGTGGGGCGGTGACGTTTATTCTGCCTGTATGCTGGGTTTAATCGTGCTTCTACTAAATGCCATCGAAAAATTTATCCCAGATGAACCTCTCAAGGATGAAGCATGAGACTGCCCAAGTTATTGCACCTTCCAGTTTCCCAAGTCGTCTTGCTGTGTTTTCTCATCGTGCTGATTGCAATTGGAGCAGTTCCCAGTTACTTGAGCGGAAATTGGGCTTGGGTAAATCCTCCACAAGTTACCAACTTCAAACAACTCAAAAGCTTACGACAGAATGGGCTAGCGCTTCCCGGATGGCAAACTAAACAACAGCAGGTCGAAACCATTGGCGGCCATAAATGGTCTATTCAGGAACTCCAGCGGGATGAAAAGAGTCAGGTAACTTTACTGCTTTTACCTCAAGTCAGTCAAAAGGATCAGCCAGAGGTAGAGTGGATGGATGTTAACGGCTTTATGGGAAGGGAGTTTCAGTATAGGAAGCTTTCGCAAACAGATAAGAATTCTAATCGTCGGTTTCAGTTTAGCTGGGATACAGACTCATACCGCCAGTTGCCGTTTACTGTAAAATCCACTTCTACGTCGTCAGCAGATGCCAAAGTGGAAGCCCGTTTCTTTCGCGGTTGGACTCAGCAGCAAACCTTCGCTGTTCTACAGTGGTACGCTTGGCCTGGAGGGGGCAACCCTGCACCCAGTACTTGGTTCTGGGCGGATCAAATGGCTCAGTTGCAACGCCACCGCTTGCCTTGGACTGCTGTTAGCATCCTGATTCCGATGGAACCTTTGGCTGACTTAGAAACCGCTAAGCCTCTAGCTGAATCACTCGGTCAAACGGTTCAAGCTGCCTTAATGGCAGACGTTTTACATCCAGCTAATCGCTAATGGCAATTGACAATTAGCAATTAGCCATTAGCAATTAACTACTGGCTACTGATTAATGACTAAAATTCCGTTGCGCCGCTTTACAGCCCTCTCCCTACTCAGTCTCCAAACGAGTGCTTACACGCTGTTGGGTGGTGTCTTCCTATGGACTCGACAGGCATCGGCAACACCTGTGACTGCACACCCTAACGCTCAGGCGCAGCTGCCGCAGGTTCCTGTGGTAGTGCCTCCTGCTCCCGTTGATCCCACGAGTCCGCCGCCACCTGTAGGCTATCCTACCCAGCAACCGCTCTTAGAGGGAACTCCGTCGCCGCAGTTTAGCCGCTACCAGTTAGGGATTGGAGATGTAATTAACGTTGTAGTTCAGCGCCCTCTAGGTGCCTACCGCTTGGGAACAGGAGATGTAGTTAGCCTTTTAGTTCAGCGTTTTCCAGATTTGAATGTTCAAACCGCTATTGATCTAGACGGCAACATAATAGTGCCGCTACTGGGAAGAGTATCGCTCAAAGGTTTAACTGTGCAACAAGCCCAAGAAAAAATTCGCTTGGGCTTAAACCGCTTTGTGGTTGATCCGGCTGTGACCCTCTCACTCTCTACGCCTCGTCCGGAATTGAATTTTCAAGCCCAAGTTAATCAACAAGGCGATATTGTAGTGCCGCAAGTGGGAAGGGTGTCAGTACAAGGTCTTACCTTGGAAGAAGCACAAGAAAAAATTCGCTTGGGCTTCAACCGTTTTTATATTGATCCTGATGTAACTTTAACTTTAGCTTCTGCACGTCCAACCCAAGTCACAATTAGCGGCGAGGTGGTGAAACCTGGTTACTACACACTAGGCCCAGGTTCTGTACTGACGGCGGCGTTGCTGACTGCCGGGGGAAGCACTAATCAAGCAGATTTGCGTTCGGTTTTGGTGCGGCGATCGCTCTTTGATGGCTCGATTATTGAGCAAAGGGTTGATTTGTTTACACCACTGGCTAACGGACAGGCTTTACCGAATTTGCGCCTACAGGATGGCGATGCGGTGATTGTACCGAGAATAGAAGTCGGCACCGAGCAAACCTATGACCGCACGCTGGTTTCTCGCTCCACAATATCCCAGCAGCAGATCAACATCCGAGTTTTGAGCTACGCTGGTAGGGGAATTGGGAATATTACCTTGGCTAATGGTAGTAACTTTGTTGATGCTTTAAGCGCACTCGTCCCAAATCCAGACAATGCGAATTTGCGAGAAATCGCCTTGATTCGCTTCGATCAGGAACGCGGCAAAGCTGTCACCCAGAAAATAGACGGGAAAGCAGCTTTAATGGGAGATGTTTCTCAAAATGTCCCCCTCCAGAATAACGATGTTATCGTCGTAGGTCGCAGCCTTTTAGGTAAAATTTCCTATGCTTTAACTACCTATACTGCACCCTTCCGAGATATATTGCAATTTTTCTTGTTTCTAAGGCAATTTGGAGAAGAAACCACTATCCTGTTTGGTCCGGGGGGGAACAATTCGGACTCAGGAAATTAGGTGAAAAATTGCAACTTTATTAAGAAAGAGGAAGGGAAAATGCTTAACTAATAAAGGTAAAGGTACTAAAAATTATTGAGGTTGATTCTTAATTTCTACGTCATAGATTCTATTTCTTAATCCCTATTTCCTAAATAGCTTCTTCTAAAACGATTATGACTCCTCCCATTGTCAAACGTTATTTGATTGCTCTCGATCAACATAAATTGATTGGATTAACTAGCTTTTCGATCATTGTAGCTGCCTCGGCTGTAGTGGGTATGCAGCCACCACCACCCACCCTTTACAGGGCTACAGGGGTTCTAGCATATAACGGGCCGATTGCACCGTTTTCGACGACGACACAAACGATTCAGCAGCAGGGGAAGGAACTGACTGCGGAGATGCTGCTAGCTGAGAATGTTGTCAAAGGGGCAGCAGCGCGAGTGAAGGTCGATCCGAAGCAAATTGCTAAAAATGTAGAGGTGAAGCTACCGAAGGAAGATGGGCCAAACGTAATTCAAGTTGTTTATGTCGATAATGACGAGAAGCGAGCAGCTGAAACTGTAGAAGCGCTGAGGCAGAAAATGGTGGAGCAGAGCCGTGCGATTAATAGCGCACGGTTACTAGAAATTATTAAATCTATAGAGGCGCGGTTGCCGAAGGTTAAGCAGGAACTCCGCGAAGCTGAACAGAAACTAGAGCGGTATGTCCGCATTGAAGGGCCAGCGATCTTGGCGGCTCAGGATGGCACTACATTAGGGGGGATTACGGGATCTGAAGGGCAGCAACGTCAGATTCAAATGACGTTGGAGGGGGTGGATACCCAAATTCGTAGCATCCAAAACAAGTTGGGGTTAACGCCAGAGCAAGCTTACACGTCTTCTGCCCTGAGCGCCGATCCGATTATTGGCAACTTGCGATCGCAAATTTATCAAACTGAGACGCAGCTAAAAATTCTCCAGGGGGATTTGCGATCAGAACACCCGCAAATAATTCAGCTCAGACAACAGCTACAAGCCTACGAGCAACTGCTATCGTCTAGAGCAGCTGAAGTAATGGGTGGAAACGGTGTGGTAGCACCTCTACCTAGTGCCAGAATTCGCCAAGACAGCAGCCTCGACCCAGCACGGCAACAGCTGGCCAACACTTTGGTAAATTTACAAACTCAGCGCGAAACCCTCACACAGCAACTTTTGGCTAGCCGCAAGACAGAGCAGCAACTGCGTGCTGAGTATGTGAAAATTCCCAATAAGCAGCTGGAGCAAGCGCGGCTACAACAGCAGGTGGCGCTGAAACAAGGTCTATTTGATAAGATGCAGGCGGCTTTAGTAGATGCTAGGGCAGCAGAAGCTGAGACTGTCCCCAGTCTCAGCATTGCCGGATCGCCAACAGTCCTTGCTGGCGAAGGGGGAAGCCAAGGCTTACCGATGACGATGTTAATAGGAGCCTTGGTGGGTGTGTTGGTCAGCGGGGGCTTGATTTTCCTGCTGGCTATGCTAGATGGTACGTTCTACACGGTCGAGGAAGTGCGTGCAGCCCTGAAAAACCGGGATGTGCCGCTGCTGGGCGAATTGCCTTTTGTGACTATCCTCGATCCGCAGCTGGGCGAAACGCCAATTTTGCTCAAGCAAGATTCTGTTTATCACGAGTATTACGAGCGGTTCCGCAGTAATCTCCGGCGGGCGAGTGAAAAACCAGCCAAGGTGCTGTTGTTGACCAGCACGATCGCTGTTGAAGGTAAAACGGTGAGTGCTTATAATTTGGGAATCGCGTCCGCTTGTGCTGGCAAGCGTACCTTGATTATAGAAACGGATTTGCGATCGCCTTCTAGCTCCAAGTTTCTTAAGGTCTCGCCCGATCCCGCCGCCAGCGCCGAACCTCTCCGCTACTACGCGCAACTAAGCGAGTGCATCCGTTTGGTTCCAGACATTGAGAATCTGTACATCATACCTACTCCAGGCCCGGTGCGTAACCCTGCGGCTATTCTAGAATCTAGCGAACTTAGACGGCTGATCGAAGATGCGCGGGGTCGTTTTGACATGGTGATTCTCGACTCTCCTCCTCTTACCCGCTGTAATGATGCCCTAATACTAGAACCTTATGTAGATGGCATGGTTCTGGTGACTAGACCAGGATTTACTCAGGAAAGTATCCTAGCAGAGGCAATCGATCAGTTGAGCGAAGACGAACTGCCGCTGTTGGGAGCGATTATCAATGGTGTAGATAAGCCAATTGAGGTTGCAGATGTGATGCCGGAGGAGGACGAAACCGAGATCGAACAAGAAGAAGAATTAGAGTCTCCTACCCCTGCGAGAGAAAAAGTACCACCCCAGGTTATAAAGCGCTAACTAGATAAAAGGTAAAAGGCAACAAGAAAGACTCTTGTTGCCTTTTGCCTTAATGTAAGCGTCGTTAGTAAGAATTTGTTTCTGGATCTGGGGAAAACAATCCCAGCAGTGGTCCTAAGATTGCCCCAAAAACAAAACCCCCAGCGTGCGCCCAGTAAGCAATTCCACCACTTTCCATGCCGATGTTAGTTGGTGCATTTAGGCTGGCAACGCCATATAAAGCTTGCTGCAAAAACCAAAAACCTAGGAAGAAAAGAGCAGGGATGCGAAAAGTGGTTAAGAAAATGCCGAGGGGAACTAAGGTCAGAACTTTTGCTTGAGGAAATCTGAGAACGTAGGCTCCTAGAACGCCTGCGATCGCGCCACTCGCCCCCAAGGAAGGAATAGCAGAGTTAGCGGAAAAAAACCACTGACTTAAAGATGCCAAAACGCCGCAAGTAATGTAAAAAATTAAGTATTTAACGTGACCGAGTTTGTCCTCAACGTTGTTACCAAAAATCCACAAAAACAACATATTTCCTGCCAAGTGTAAAAAACCACCGTGCAGGAACTGGGACGTTACAAGCGTCAGCCACTCTGGTATCTGCTGATATCCTACTGTATTGGGACAGGTGCTTGAGAGTTGGCAGGGAACGACAGCGGCGACGCGGAAAAATCCCTCCAGCTGTTGTGGTTCTAAAGTCAGCTCATATAAAAAAACCAAAATATTCGCAGCAATCAGTCCATAAGTAACATATGGAGTGATGCGTGTGGGATTATCATCGCGTAAAGGAACCACAAGCGTTTTTCCTAACTATCCAAAGACTGGAAATAACATAACTTAATTTCTTTGTTGCTGTCTTTTGACCTCTGGATAGATATCTAGGATTAAACTCCATCTCTAGGGATATGGATCGCCGATGAACTCCTGAAAACAAAAGACCCCTCGCACATTCTAAAGGGGTCTAGTTATGGGGTTACGATGAAAGCCTGGAAAGATTACCAGCCTTTTTCTGCCTTTTCCATAACATAGCTGGCAACGTCCTCAATTTGTTGTTTGTTTAGACGCCCCTTGAAGGCTGGCATAGCATTTTTGCCATTTGTTACTTGGGTTACAATCGCCTCCATTGAGTTCATACTGTACTTATCTAGGGCATCTTTTTTCAAAGTTTTATTAGCCATAATAACGTTGCCGCCGCCCATGTGACAAGCAGAACAGTTGGCGCTGAAGATTTTGGCACCACTTACTGTATCAGCTGCTACTGGACGAGTCAAGGCAATCAACACAAGCGTAACCATCAGTACAACCGATAACAGTTTCCTCAACTTGGTTCTCCTATTTTTTATGGAGCAAGTCAATACAAAAAAGCCTTGCAAAACTATTCTAAGATTCTGCAAGGCTTTTTTGTTACCAAGGAGGAGAAGAAAGCTTAAACCTCAGCGGCAATTCTGAATAACGAGCGTCACATGGATGGTAAGGCTATCTTACCCGGCAACTGTGATTTTACCAACCATTCCAGCGCCACGGTGAGGTTGGCAATAGTACGTATAAGTACCTGGTGGTGTGTCTGCTGGGAAAGTTGCCTCGTAGGACTCACCAGGAGAGTAGAGTAACTTAGTGTGAGTCAGTTTAGTTGCTAGTGCCTTATCTCCAGTTGGCACTCCCTTATCATCAAAAACAGCATTGTGGGGAGCAAGTTTATTATTAACAAACTTAACTGTGTCACCGGGCTTAATCGTGATATTAGCCGGATCAAACTTCAGCAGCCCTTGGTCAGTACCCATTTTCACGGTGTAGCTGTCTGCTGATGCAGGAGAAACTGACATCACAAAGCTAGAGATTACTAGCATAATTGTGCAAATTAGTAAACCTATGCTTCGTGAAAATGTCATTTTCAATTTCATCGTTTCCTCCCAAAATTGACAATTTAATTTCTTTATCAATATTTTACCTTTATCTTTGACAAGCTGTCATACTATTTTTTTTCATAATTTTGCAATAGATGGCTGCATCCTTAAAGGAAGCGGGGGTCAAAAATTATTTGTACCCCATCCCGGTGCCTTCTGCGCTGCCCTGAGTATAAATCCGGCTATATTTTCCACATCCTGATGCGGCATCCAGCTTTCCGGCACTTGACGACACCAAAAGGTTTCTTCGCTGCCGTCATAGGTCATTGGTTCCCGCAGAAAGGCGACTAAACTGTTGATATTGTCGCGGGGTGGAGTGGCACCATGCAAGTCTGCTAGGGACAGAGACACTGTGGGATCGGGTAAGGTAGCGCCGCCGACGTGACAATTTAGACAGTGCTGCTCAAACAGTCGCTTACCTGCGGATAAATCTTCAGCGGAGAATTGGCGAGTCTGACCTTGCTCATCTAAGTCTAAGGAGATTGGCTCAGTAACGCGCAGGTACTGCCGAATATAGGTGTCTGCGGCAAACGCTGGTAAGCTGACCGTGAAGACCAAAAGGCAGATACCCAAAATCAAAAATAGACGGCGAAGTGAGAGTAATTGACGCAGCATAATAGGGGCGTGGAGTTGAGAGGCTTTTGAGTTGAGAAGAGTTGGGAGTTGAGAGTTAATTTAAAATTTATAACTCATAACTCCTAACTCTTAACTCAAGACGCGATAAATCGTGTCTTGAACAAATTTTCTCTTAGCGCACGGCTTTACCGCCGCCCCACTGTTCGCCTAAAATTTTCGGCTGGAGGAGGATGTGACCAGCGATCGCATACAGGTCATCTTCCGTGAGATTTCTCATCACTGTGTAAATATCGGAGCTTTCTGTGCTGGGGTGCAGCTCAGAGATAGGTGTTTCTCCGTCGTAGGTCGTGGGATGGTGCATATAATCCACCAGAGCGGCAATATTGTCACGTGGTGGGGTTGCACCAGCTAGGTCGTCTGGTGACAGACCGATGTTAAAATCGGTCTTCGTGACACCTCCAGCATGGCACTGAGCGCAGGCATAGTTAAATAAACGTTTGCCTTCTGCAACTTGTTTCAGGCTCAATGTCACCTGTTCCCCTTGACCGTTCAAGGGTATGGTGCGAACGTCTGGGTTCAGTTCTACTGCCATCGCTCGACCGACAAGTAGCACAAAAGTGCAAAATACAGTGGTTATAGCCAGACTTATGTATCGCTTAAGCATGGTTCTCCTTAAAAAGTTTTGCGCGAGTTTTTGTTCCACAACACAAGCTAAGGACTCAACCTTATAAACCGCTCTTAAGAAGGGTGCATAAGTGCCGACCCATCAAAAAGGGCGATTAGAAGCTTTGTCCGTTGTCAAAAAGAAAATCGACAGTAGAGGCTTAGGGTGGTTGGTCGGGATTAATTTTACCCTTCGTCAGCACCCGATCCCCGTTTTTGAGACAGAATCTTAGAAATAATAGCCTTGGCATCCTCCAGAGCTAGACGAGTCTGGGGGGTTTTATAGGCGATTCCCAACTGTTGGCACAGATTACAGACCTCCTCTACTGGGAAGCTGTAGTCTGCGGCGATTTCTGCAATTGACAGGTCTGCAAACCCCATGATGGTGCTTAGATGAGCCGATCTAATATCAATATCATCCCATCTGGCGCGATCGCTTTCCTCTCAAAAGGAAAAACTGGTTCTGTTGAGAATCGCTTCGCTTACCTAGAAACCAACTCTCAGTGCTTCTGGTACTGGCATCATCGACGGTACAGGGGAGATGGGTTGGTGCAGGCTAATTAGCTGCGCCAGAGTTTTCTTTAACCCAGTGCGAGGCACAATTGCGTCTACAAAGCCGTGCTGTAGTAAATATTCCGATGTCTGAAAATCATCTGGTAGCTTTTCGCGCAGGGTTTGCTCAATCACTCGCCGCCCTGCAAAGCCGATGGTTGCTTTTGGCTCTGCCAGTATGATGTCTCCCAACATCGCAAAAGAAGCTGTAACGCCGCCTGTGGTGGGGTGGGTGAGAACGGGGATATAGAGCAGTCTGGCTTCTCGATGACGCTCCAGTGCGCCGGAGATTTTCGCCATCTGCATCAGACTTAACATTCCTTCTTGCATCCTGGCACCGCCGGAAGCACAGACTATCACTACTGGCTTACTTTCCCAAGTCGCTCGTTCAATTAGGCGGGTGAGTTTTTCCCCTACTACAGAACCCATGCTACCGCCCATAAAGCGAAAGTCCATGACACCAAGGGCGATGGGCAAGCCTTCTAGTTGCCCCATCCCTGTTTGCACGGCATCCAGCAGACCGATTTTTTCTTGCATTTCGCGGATGCGATCGCTATATTGTTTGCGATCGCGGAACTTCAGCGGATCGCTGGGAGACAGATGATCGTCAATTGCCATCCAGGTATTAGCATCAATTAGCTGGCGGATGCGCTCATCGCTGAATACACGGCTGTGATGGTTGCACTCTAGGCAAACCATTTGGTTAGCGCGCAAGTCTTTGGTATAAGCCAGTACACCACAAGCCTCGCACTTCGTCCACAGCCCATCCGCAATTTCTCGCTCTTGTGGTTGTTGACTAATTGGCTCTGATTTTCGTCGATTTGCAAACCAATCAAATAAAGACATGAAGACCGTTAAATCCTTATTAAAAAATTAATTCTCTTGCGCCTTAAGGCTGTTCCTCAACTGGACTTAATATTAGCAGGGCTTCCCACTGATCTTGCGATCGCACTTGTAAGGCAGTAGGACACCCAGCACCAAAATAAGGTGCCACACCGAGGTCGATAATCCGACTAGGGATTTGATGACCGAGCAGCATTTGC
The DNA here is from genome assembly GCF_014695585.1 of Microcoleus sp. FACHB-831. Taxonomy (NCBI): domain Bacteria; kingdom Bacillati; phylum Cyanobacteriota; class Cyanophyceae; order Oscillatoriales; family Microcoleaceae; genus Microcoleus; species Microcoleus sp. FACHB-831. The sequence goes on from NZ_JACJON010000058.1 coordinate 21,470, forward strand.
TGCATTAATTCGGCTTCCCAGCGGGCGCAGTTGGTTCTCAGAGTAATCCAAGACACTGTTTCATCCCATTTTGCTATCTTTTGGTGTATGGAATGCTTTAATGATATCCAAAGATTTTACCACCACTGTTCTGTAGTTGCTGGGGATCGCCAAGGCAGGTAAGCTGGCAATTCCCTGACCCCTCTGCAAGGGTTCCATCAATGCGGAAGGCGAATCCCCTACAGAAACTCTTTTCTCGCTTCCAGTCTTGAGGGGATTAAAACACAGCGCACCAGCAAATCTAAATTCAATTGTAATAGAATGCGATCGCATTCTCCCCAACCCTTCTCTTTACGCATTTAAGGGGGTATAGAAGGGATGCGATCGCTCCAATGACTTTAACGACTATTTAGTAACTTTCGCATTTCCTCTTGTACGTTTACTGCAATCTGTAATTCTTCATCAAGTAACCGCCCTTCCTGACTTGATTGGGCGCTAATTTTCAATTCTGTCAGCGATAGGAGGTTATTGGTAAACAGGTCTTAATTACTAGCAATAAAATCCTTATTTAGCCGCAAAACTTTTTCTGTTTTCAGCGCTCGGACTACATCTGCTCTCGTGAGTCCCAAGGCATTTATTAGTTTTCTCCGGTTATCTATTTTGAATTTTATATTCCCTGCTTCTTCTAGGTCATCACTAACATTTATAGATTTAATAGCTGCATTATATTTATTAACTTCATTGAGCAAATTTATCAGCTTTTTTCTATCTTTGTTATCAATAGACTTAATTGCCCATGTAATACTACCTATAGCAGTTGTAATTGTTACAACTGCTATTATTTTGGGAAACTCAATAAAGTAGCCGAGAATAACAAAAAGAATATATACAGCAACGCTTGTAAGTAAGTTACCAAGTAAGCAACATACATCAAGATCGAAGTCTACGCCAGTTAGCCTTTTGAGTTCTCCCTGGCTAATTTCCAAAGCTTCTAAATCAGGCCGCATAGCTGCAAAATATTTTAGTTTTAAGTTGACCCCTACCTAGCTGATAGAAAACTAGGCAGGGATATCACCTCACATTCAGCTACAGAGTTTAATGCAGCAATTCCTGAGCGCGTTTTGTCAACGCTTGGGCGGTTAAACCATTAAATGCCATCAACTCACCAGCACTGGCTGTAGTTTCTCCACGCTTCCAGGCGAAAGTGTCGCGCTTGCAGCTACTCCGCAGCATGATCGGTTCCAGCATCCCGGAAGCGCCACCTGTGACACCAACCAGTGCATCGCCATCAAATAGCTTGGCAAATGCAGCATCATCTAAGAAACCGTCATCAGCTTGAGAACAGGTATCCCATAACACATCAGAGGGACGGTACAAACGGCGAGGATTGATAACGGAGACAATTCGCACGCCAATTTGTTCGGTTTCTAGGAAGGCGGCGGCTTCAAAAACAGGCATTAGCGTCATGTCGCCAATTACGGCAAAGACTACCATCTTGTCACCGGGGATTTCATGCAGCACAATGGCACCATCGCGCAAAGCTTGACGGGTTTGTTCAAAGGTTGTGCGAATTGGTAGTGGCGACTTACTAGCAGTAATGACAACTCCCTTATTCTTAGTTGTTAGCGCCCAGTCATAGCAAACTTGGATGCTGTTAGCGTCGGGGGGAAACAGGGGGAAAACGTTGCCATTCCGCATCATGGCGGCGAAATAAGCTTCAATTTCTGGACGTTGGTGCGTCCATCCGTTGCGCCCTTGCTCTAATGCTCCGGCGGTGTATAAGGTAATAGTAGAGGGAGTCGGACGGCGCAATTCTGCGATCGCTTGCGTCACGGTTTGCCAAATTGGTACACCGTTGATGGCGAAGGATTCGTAGGAACACCACAGGGTACGTCCTCCCATCAAAGCTATACCAGCAGCTAAGCCTGCACAAGCATCTTCACTTAGCGGTTCGTAAACTTGTCCGCCTGGTGCTTGGTTATACAAGTCGTCAACTGTGGGGTGGATAATTTTCAGCGCTTGGTTAATGTTGGCGATACCAGAAGCTTCGTTACCGTCGGCGTTGGTGACAAGATAGTTTTTGTCTATTTCTCCAACTTTTCCCACTAAACGTCCCATTGCGGTTGTGGAAACTTTAGCATCTCCACCCACGGGATATTCTTCTAAGGGAAGTTCGCCTAAGTCTGGTAACGGTAATTCAAATTCTGTCACGGCTGTTTTCGCCGCCGGGCCACCGCCGGCGTTGACGCAATTTGTCCTTACTAATTCCCATGCAGCAGGTGACAAAGCGCGCGTTTTCAAGGCACTGATAATATGGGGAGCATCCAGGGTATCTTTGGGATAGAGGTTGTGAGATTTTGCCCCTAGTGCGTGGACACCTGCACCTTTTAGCTGTTTGATGATAAATACTGTAAGTTTGCCGCCAAGGGCAGATTTTGCAGCTTTATCCACGCCGACGAGAACAGCTTTGGTAAATTCTAAGCGCTTCTCGAAGGAGAAGGCGGTACTATCGACGTAATCTCCAGGCTGATTTTGATCGTCATAGTCTTTGGCGTTGACTAAGATAACTTCTTCAAACCCGTTACCGCGCCAGTAGTTAATCATCTGTTCGTTGGATTTGGTGGACACCATGCTATGGTGTTCCTGGCTGTAGCCGTTCCAAACCAACACGGGTAAAAAGTTGGTGACATCCGGATAAGCGGTGTGGAAGTGTCCCATCCCACTCATAATGTATGGTTCGCCTAAACCGCCGTCACCGAGAGTAAAGGGGAAAAGTTTGTCGCGGTGGAGTAAAGCTGCTGCCATTGCGAAGTGTTGCCCTTGTCCGAGGGGACCTGCGGGGGCTAAAATGCCGGGAATGTAGCCGGAAAGATGTCCCAGGAGTCCGTGTTTTTCTCGGAAGCGATCGCGCAATTGTTGTACTGTTTCTATCCCCATGTCTTCTAGCGACCGATCGAGAAACATGGCACTATAAAATCCAGGGGCGTGATGTCCAACTTCGGTGATGATATTCTTGTGACCCAGCATCACCAAAGAGGCATAAGCTTCCGCTTGAGAAGCGAAACCTCCAGGGTGTCCTGATGCTTTAGAGGCTGTAACTTGCAGGATAAGGTACCGCAAAGCGTCGGCATAAAGTAAAGTTTGGAAGACAGCAGCCGGATCTGTGGTGGATGCGATCGCATCTTTCCCCTCTTCTATTGCTGGCGATTTCCCAAATTTCTCAAATTCTGGCATTTCTTCACCAAAATATTGAATTCCATCGCAAAAAGCAGGCTTATTAACAATTGCCTCTTGAATTGCTGTCATAATTACAGATACCTTTGGTAAATTAACTGCGCTTGAAGTTCTAAACGCAATGTACTACGCAACACGCGATCGCGCCGCGCACATCGAATCTCTGGGCTTGTTTTGATTTAACTTAAACCAAAAACAACTTTCTTTCGTAAGCTATACGAAGTCTCTGCTTCATTAGTCACTTAACCTTTGATCCTACAGCCTTATAGGCCTATAAAATCCTCGGCAAATTTTAATTTTAACTATTAAACCCTTGTTAGAAATACAACTTATACTTATTGGTTAATTTTCACTTAGGCTCAAAACAACTGGAAAAATGTTTAACGATAAACAGACAGTTCCGATTATCTATAGTGCGGCTGTAACTCAAAGAATCCGCTATTTTATGCAAAATTGCGATTCCCCGCCCACCGCCAGATTCTTTATTCGCTACTTCGGGTAGAGTCTTGAGTCGTTTTTCTAAATCAAATGGCGGCCCTTCATCCCAAATCCGGATCTCTAAACGTTCTGCAAACAGAGTAACTTCGATATCAATAGGCACGTCTGAAGGTTTACCTTTGTGGGCGTGGCGAACAGCGTTAGTAAACCCTTCTGCTAGTGCTAATTGGCACTGCAACCAAACTTTTTTGGGAATAAATGGTTGATTTATACTCTCAAACCCTGACAAAACACTGTCTAAAGCCTTGAGGTCTGTGGTAACTTGTAAACAGATTTTCTTGATTTCGTTCAACTGTTCAAAGTCCTTTAAATTAACAACATTTTAACTGATTATTTCAAACTAATAGCTTTTTAAACTTTTTTTAAACTCGATTAATCGCTAGATATTATACAACCACTAATATAATTAAATACATAATTTATCTTTTCTTTTAAAGCAATGTTTTAGAAGCAGCAACACACCATTTTTTCTAATAAAGTTAAATTTCGATATAACAGTTGCTGTAGCCATAAAATTTATTGCTGGTGGGCTGCATTTCCCTTTCTCTCTATACTAAGGAATACATGACAAGTTGATGTAAAGGGTGGTGAGAGCGTAAGTGTTGTGGTGGAGCAAGCGATCGCGCATTGCCTCAGACAAGCTAAATAGGTTATAACGGCGTACAGCACAGCCTTTGGGTACACAAACCTTTACTTAGATATTGCCGTATCTGCTTGGTTCTTACAAAAGGTTATTAAACTGGAAACAGAAGGCATTGCTTTGTTGGTATAACTTGTTAGATTTAGTGATGATGTGTCTCTTTCTTACCTGCATGGACATTTTTGAGTTTAATAGTGATGTTAATTATCATAATGCGAGTCAGTCACTTGTGGAAAGCAAAGGAAGACTTTGGTAGCCAATGACTATACTTGTTTATGATTGTCCATGTTTTTGGTTAAGTTTATTAAAACTCAACTGAGTTTCAGGTGTCATCTTTGAAGTTTAATCTGCCTGATGTCCATCTTAATCGACCTTTAGTCTCTCTGTCTCATGGTTCAAGTTTTGATTATTGATGATGACCCTGCGATTCAGCTATTGCTGAAAAGAACACTCAAAAGCGAAGGGTACGATTTGACGGTAGCAAGCGATGGCGAAGCCGGGTTAATTCAAGCCCAAGAGTTAAGCCCCGCTTTGGTAATTTGCGACTGGATCATGCCGCGCATGAACGGACTGGAGGTGTGCCGTCGAATCAAGGCAACGCCAGAACTTTCTACCACCTTCTTTATTTTGCTGACATCGATGGGTTCCGTCGATGATCGCGTTAAAGGGTTGGATGCTGGCGCTGATGATTTCTTGTGCAAACCCATTGAAATGAATGAATTGAAGGCGCGAGTGAGGTCGGGCTTGAGGCTGCACCAACTCAGCCGGGATTTGAAGCAGCAAAAACAGTTGCTGGAAGACGAATTAGCCGAAGCTGCCGAGTATGTGTGTTCCATTTTGCCCTCGCCCCTGTGTGATCCACCTGTAACCATCGACTCGCGGTTTATTCCCTCGCGACAGCTGGGAGGCGATGGATTTGATTACTATTGGCTAGATAAGGATCATTTAGTCATTTATTTGCTGGATGTAGCTGGACATGGATTGCGGGCTGCCTTACCCTCTCTTTCGGTGATGAATCTGCTGAAGAACCAAGTGATGGCTAAGATTAATTACTATCAGCCCAGCGATGTTCTCAAGGGGTTAAATGAAACTTTCCAGATGACTCAGCGCAATGATAAATACTTTACCATTTGGTACGGTGTTTATAACAGAATAAAGCGCACCCTGGTTTACGCTAGTGCTGGACATCCACCAGCAGTTTTAATCTCCGCCAAAGCTCCATTCTTTACCCAAGTAAAACGTCTGAAAACCCCAGGCTTACCAGTTGGGATGTTTCCGGATGTAGAATTTACCGATGATTTCTGCGAAGTGGAAAAATCCAGCACCCTGTACATTTTTAGTGATGGAATTTATGAAATCAACCAGCCAGACGGCAACATTTGGGGGCTTGATGCGTTTGTCCAACTGCTTACAAGCTGCCGCGACAAGAGCGAGAGTAATTTAGACCGGGTATTGCGTTCCGTTCAAGTTGTAAACCCTAAAGACTATTTCGATGATGATTTGTCTTTGTTGCAAATCAATTTTCCTTAGTCCTTAGTCGTTGGCTAATGGCTAATCGCTAATGGCTCTTTGATTATTAGCAATTAGCAATTAGCAATTAGCAAATTACTATGAAGTAACTTGGTTATAAAATTCGTCTCGATTAGGAAAGATTTCAAACACACGATCCATACTGGTGAGTTCAAACAACATTTTTACTTGCTCATTGATAGAGCAAATAAAGAGTTTTCCACCAGAGGCTCGAACAGTTTTGAGCGCTAGAACCAGCGCCCCTAACCCAGAACTATCCATAAAGGTAACATCCTTAAAATCAATTAGCACAATATCGGCTCCATTTTCCACAATATCGCTAATTTCTTGACGAAACTGACCCGCTTTCATACCGTCTAAAATTCCAGAGGGTTGAACAATTTTAACAACAGGACTCATATTCTGTAGCGCGGACCCTTTGAACGACGAGCTAGACCTAGACAGTATAACTGTGAAGGTAGATTTCAGCTAGGCTTTAGCGGGTAAGATTTAAGAAAATCTCTCCAATTAAGGGAGCAAGGCTAGATTTAGTTGCGATCGCTGCTGTCTGAGGACAAGTAAACCGCCAATTCCAGCTACCCCGCTTCTACGGAAGTGAAAGATTTCTGCCTGTATAGGACAGCTTCCCCCACGCCCTGCTAACTCCCTCCTCTACAAGCTTTGTTGTCTGTAAAACCCGCAATCTCTTTCGAGTGATAGACCCTTTAAACTTCTTAACTTTTTTAGAATCGGGGAATATATACGGGGTTTCGCGAGAATTGTCCATGCAAGAGTACGATGTCGTTATTATTGGTGCTGGTCACAATGGGTTAGTGTGTGCTGCATATCTTCTAAAAGCAGGGTACAGCGTCCTGCTGTTGGAGAAGCGTTCAATTCCCGGTGGCGGCGCGACAACTGAAGAGATTTTACCTGAAGAGGCACCAGGTTTTAAGTTCAATCTCTGCTCAATTGACCACGAGTTCATTCACTTGGGACCAGTAGTTGAAGAGTTAGAACTTACTAAATATGGCTTGGAATATCTTTATTGCGATCCAGTAGTTTTTTGTCCCCACCCAGACGGCAAATACTTTTTAGGCCACAAGTCAGTAGAAAAAACTTGTGCGGAAATTGCCCGGTATAATGAGCGCGATGCCAAAAAATACGCCGAATACACGGATTACTGGCAACGGCTAATTGGTGCAATGATTCCGATGTTCAATGCACCGCCAAAATCTATCATTGACATCGCTGGCAACTACGACCTAAAAAAAATTAAAGATTTATTCTCAGTGCTAGGTGGCCCGAATAAGACCCTGGATCTAATTCGGAATATGATCACTAGCCCAGAAGATATTCTCAATGAGTGGTTTGATTCAGAATTTCTCAAAGCCCCCCTTGCTAGACTCGCCGCAGAACTTGGCGCACCGCCTTCCCAAAAAACAATTTCTGTGGGAGCGATTATGATGGCAATGCGCCACGATCCCGGTATGGCACGACCCAAGGGTGGTAGCGGCGCACTTGTGGATGCTTTGCTAAAGTTAGTGCATAGTAAGGGCGGGGTGGTGCTGACTGACCAGACCGTTGAGCGCGTTTTAGTGGATGATGGTCGTGCGGTGGGCGTTAGGGTGGCAGGTGGCACCGAATACCGAGCAAAACGTGGGGTAATCTCCAATATTGACGCTAGACGCTTGTTCCTGCGCTTAATGGACGAGGCAGATGTTGATGATGCTGACCCAAATTTGCGCGATCGCTTGGAGCGTAAAATCGTCAACAACAACGAAACTATTCTCAAAATTGACTGCGCTTTATCTGAACCTCTGCGCTTTGAACACCACAACCACCAAGATGAATACCTCATCGGTTCTGTTCTCATCGCTGACTCAGTGCGCCAAGTAGAAATCGCCCACAGCCAAGCATCTATCGGCAATATTCCCGATTCTGACCCCTCAATGTATGTCGTTGTACCAACCGTGCGCGATCCGTCGATGGCACCAGAAGGCAAGCATACCTTATGGATTGAGTTTTTCGCCCCCTATCAGATTGCTGGTGCCGAGGGAACAGGTCACAATGGCACTGGCTGGACTGACGATCTGAAAAACAAGGTCGCCGACCGGGTGCTGGACAAGCTGGCAGAGTATTCCCCAAATCTCAAGCACTCAATCATCGCCCGTGCTGTGGAAAGTCCGGCAGAACTGGGAGATAGACTGGGGGCTTATAAAGGGAACTACTACCACATCGACATGACCCTCGACCAGATGATCTTCTTCCGTCCCTTACCGGAATTAGCTAACTACAAAACTCCCATAGAAGGGCTATTCTTGAGCGGTGCTGGAACCCATCCAGGTGGTTCCGTTTCCGGGATGCCTGGACGCAACTGCGCTCGTGTTTTCCTGCACACGCAGCAGCCATTTACCCAAACTCTGAAGGATGCGGGGAATTCTATCAGATCAACTGTCGAGTCTGTCTTTAAAATCTCCTCTGACACCTAGCCGTAAATTCGTCTCATATCATGTCTGGTTAATTACCCATAATTAAAAGGAACCCCAACCCATAGAGAGCAAGCGGGGGAGGAGAGCCACCGCTTGCTATGGTGGGGTTCTATATTTATGGGCAATCAACCAGATTTGATATCGCTAATACCCAGATTACTGACCAAGGAAAGCTGGCTCATGTATTGGGCGAGTTTATATTAAATAATCTTGTTTTAAGTTATACAGACCGCTACCTTTTAGAGACTGAAGATAGTCCGGCTGAGTTTAACCTTGATTGACCTATCTATAAATAAATCGAGAATGCGATCGCTCCGACGCTTCCATCTCTATCAGGGATAGAAATTATGCACAACAGTTCAGGTATTGGCAAGCTGCATTTTCAGATTTTTTTTTATTATCCCCATGCCCTGGAAGTTTGGATTTCATCCTATAGTTATTCAGGAAGTTTGTGGCATCGTCCACCTCTAGGGGCATACTGAACCAGTAACCTTGCATTTCCTCGCACTGGAGACTTTGCAATAATTCCATTTGCTGATGAGTTTCCACACCTTCAGCCACTACCCGGAGATTCAAACCACGCCCCAATGCAATCACCGCTGAAATAATCGCTGTATCCTGCGGTTCATCACGCAAATCGCGCACAAAAGATTGATCGATTTTGAGCGTATGGAACGGAAATTTCTTTAAATAACCTAGAGAAGAATAGCCTGTCCCAAAATCATCCATACTGATGTGAACTCCCATCGCGTACAGATCGCGCACCCATTCCCGCCCTTTGTCCACATTCTGCATGATAGTGCTTTCTGTAATTTCCAACTCCAGAAAGTGAGGCGAAAGTCCTGTTTCTGCTAACACCTGCCTCACCATTGCTACTAGATTTGGTTGTTGGAACTGTCTAGCTGAGAGGTTAACTGCCACCCTTAGCGGTGAGAAACCTGCTTTTTGCCAAGCTTTATTTTGAGCGCAAGCAGTCCGCAATACCCATTCACCAATGGGTATGATTAATCCGTTTTCTTCAGCCAGGGGAATAAATTTTTTCGGAGAGACGAGTCCTAGAGTCGGGTGATTCCAACGCAAAAGAGCTTCCATTGCGATAATCTCTCCCGTCTTGATATTTACTTGAGGTTGGTAGTAAATAACAAACTCTCCCTGTCTGAGAGCATGGTGCAGCCGATTTTCCAGCGTTAATAATTCACAAGCTTGAGAATTCATTGCTGGGACATAAAATCGGTAGTTATTTCTGCCCTGTTCCTTGGCGCGGTATAAGGAAATATCGGCGTTTCTTAAAAGAGTTTCGGGATCTTCTCCATCCTGGGGATAAAGAGCGATGCCGATGCTGCTGCTCATATGAAGTTGGTGTCCCTCCAGGCTAAAAGCAGGTTTCAAAGCATCTAAAATGCGTTGGGCAATCTTGGCGGCATCTTTTGGATCGTTGATGTGGGGCAGTAGCAGGGTGAATTCATCGCCTCCCCAACGGGCAACAGTGTCATTATCCCGCAGACAGTTTGCCATTCGTTCTGCAAAGAGTTGTAATAAGCGATCGCCCACAGCGTGTCCCAGTGTATCGTTAATGGTCTTAAAGCGATCCATATCGATAAACATGACAGCCAAACTGTATTGGCGATAACGTGCATCTGCTAGTGCCTGAAGAAGTTTTTTATTAAATAGCGTTCGGTTTGGCAAACCTGTGAGGAGGTCATGAAAAGCTTGATATTGGATCATTGCCTCAGCAGCTTTGCGTTCAGTAATGTCTTCTTGGACGCAAACCCAATATTTCTTATCCCCGATTTCTAAGGTGCTGATCCGGGCATAGGTGGTGAACAGAGAGCCGTCCTTCCTGCGGTTAAAAAACTCTCCAAATCCAGAACTTTGAGCCTGTAATTGTTCGACGAAATCGCCATATATTTGAGTATTGTCTTCCGGTGGATGGGCGCTTAAAATCGATACAGGTTTGCCAATCAACTCACCTCGCTCATATCCGAACATTGCTTCAAATGCTGGATTAGTAAAGAAGATAATGCCATTTTCGTCAGAGACGTTGACACCTTCTGCCATGCTCTCAAGCACTAAAGCCTGCGTTTTTAATACTTCCTCTGCCCCCTTGCGCTCAGTGATATCAAAAACGTAACTTCTAATTAGCTCGTTTTCAGCAATGTAGTGTACATATTGTTCAAATACTTCACTACCAATTTGCAGTTCCCGAACAAAAACTTTCCCTTTACTTTTTTGAAGCTTTGCTATTAAATCTCCGATCAGCGGATGCTGTTTTGTAGCCTCTTGAATATCGGGAAATTTTATTAGTGCCGCTGGATTTATATATGTAATTGTCCCTGATAAATTAATTTCTACAATAGGATTGGGTAGTAGTTCCGGAAAAGAAGCTAATCTAACTAGAGCCGATTCACTTAATTTGGCAACCTTGAGATTTGATGCTGATATCGGTTGAAAGAGAGTGCTTGAGCAGGCTGGAAAAGTAGAAAAATCTACTTGTTTGCCATAATTTAGTAATTCTGCCTTTGATAATTTAGGTACTATCCGATAGCTTGCCTTAATAATCCCTCCAAATATGATCATATCCTCATGCTTTAATTCGTGAGCAAAGCAACGTCGCCCATTGACAACTAGCCCATTTGTGCTAAGATTACCTTGTAAATCTCCGTCTATTATCCAATATAAATAATCGCCATTTACTGGATTTTTAACTCGGAACAAAGTAGCATGATGACGAGAAATTAGTCGAGAGTTCAAAACTACCGAGTTGCTGCGATCGCGACCTAGTGAATAGGTACTAGCTTCAAAGGAAACTGTACGTCTACCTTTTGGATCTTCAATTACCAAAACATGACAAAATTGTTCCAATTTCCTTATCCTGTTTATTCTACCTAGGCTAATTATTTTTACTAATTAAAAGAATACAGTATTCTTATAACTGTTACCTCCCAAATTATACGGAATTATACTGGGAAGTTTTTAAAGTGAATGTGAATTTCATGTATAAATTATTTAAACTCGGTTAGGGAAATAATTATCAAGCTGTACTAATTTAGGTGGTAACTGTCGCTGGTAAGAGCAGCAGTTTCGTAACCGTTGTGGCGACGACAGCAGCATTGGAACTGCTACAAGCCAATGTCAAAGCCTGGGAAATAGCCAGATACAGCCAAGTGCAACCATTGTGCAGTAGATAGCATCCGTTAATGGTTTGACGCATATCAATAGTATATTTTACTTGTTTAAGAATTAATGATTAATTAAGATCATTAATGGGCAACTCTATGGTAAATCTGGTTTGACGATTTTTACTTTCTACTCGCAGCTCACCTCCCAAATGTGCTACTAATTTTTTTACTAGAGCTAGTCCTAATCCAGTTCCGCCTTGCTTCCAGGGATCGGAACTGGGAATGCGATAGAATTTCTCAAAAATCCGATTTAGTTCGCTTTGTGGAATCTCAACTCCAGAATTGATTACGCTCAACTGCATGAGATTTGAGTGGGATGTTTCAACAGCTTGGACTGTGAGTGTAATTGTTTCTAATGGGGGGGTGTATTTGCAGGCATTTTCCAGCAATTCAGTCAAGATTCTTCCTAGAGTATTGGGATCGCAGGTGAAGCGGGGCAAATTGGGAGGGATGTTAAGGAGCAAGGTTTGCTGGCGGTTTTTGGCTCGTTCTTGAAATGGTTCTACAATTGGCGGTAGCCATTCCTGTAGCTGAATTGATGTTAGTAATAAAGGTTGAGCTTCTGTATACAGTCGCTGCAAGTCCAAAAGGTCATCAATGAGGCGAATTTCGCGATCGCATTCGTTTTGCAATATTTGAAAGTAGCGAGCCACTTTGCTTTGTTCTGCTTTTGGTTTGCTGAGTTCCGCTAAAAATGGCGAGTCTCGATTAAGGGCGATGGAAAGCATTTGAATCGCCATTTTCATGTTGGCGACGGGGGTGCGTAATTCGTGAGAAACGGTGTTGAGAAAGTCATCTTTGAGGCGATTGAGATTTTGTAGAGCCTCGATTTGCGCTCGCGCGGCTTGATACAATCTCGCTTGGCGAATAGCGATCGCGCACTGATTCGCCACTTGCTGCACCAGTCGGATTTCTTTTTCGTTAAAGGCTTCTTGGGGCGGCTTGAATAAGCATAAATCACCTAGCACACCTTGGTCATCGAAAATCGGGCAAATAAGTCTAGCGAAGGTACCGCGAATATCGGGGCCGAGTGGACAAAATTGGAAATACAGACCGTGCAGAAGCTGATTATAACCTTCGCGAAACTCTGCCATTTGCACCAAATGCCCCTGAGCGGTAGGCATTCCCAGAGTATACTCATAGCGAATAGTAGAGGTAGCGCGATCGCTGTCATACAAAGCGGTATCGCAGCCTTCAATGTTCAACCCGACAGCTAATTCCCAAACGACTATTTGCAAAATTTGGTTTTCGTCGAGGCTATCGCGTACATCGTCAGTGATGCGTTTAAGCATCGCTTCAAAGTCGAGGGATTGTTGCAGTTGGGCGGTGCGTTCGCGTACTTGGAACTCCAGGTTAGCATTGAGTTGCTGCACTTGCTGATAAAGTTCTGATTGCTGAATGGCAATTGACACTTGTATTGCCAATTGCTTGAGCAGATCGATCTCAAACGGTTCCCAGTGACGTTGTGCGGAACATTGATGAGTTGCCAGTACCCCCCAAAACTTATTACCGTGCAGGATGGGAGCTACTAAGGCGGCTTTGACTTGCTGTTGCTGCACATACTCGTTGATAGCTATAGGAAAGCCTTCCTGTTGCATATCATCGATCGCTCTTACCTTTCCCTCGCGATAGACTGCTATCCTTTCTTTAAACGAGGTTGAGGCAATGTTAACGCCTAAAATAGAGGGCCAAGCCGCATCAACTGATTCAGCCACGACTACGGCTTGTTCATTTCCCTTAATTTGGTATATTACAGAGCGATCGCTTTCCAGAAATTGTCGGATTTCTGCCACCGTAGTATTAAGAACTTCCTCCAAGTTTAATGACCCGCGGATGCGCTCGGTAATGACCCGGATTACCCATTCTCCTTCAGCCCTTTGCGAGAGGGCTTTTTGGGCCCGTTGACGCTTGGCGATCTCCTGTTTTAGTTGTTCATTGGCTTTCTGAAGCTCGGCGGTTTGTTGTTCAACTTGCTTTTCCAAATTATTGCGATCGCTCTCCATAGCTGCTTCGTACCGCTTACGCTGTGTAATTTCTTCTAACAGCTCTTCGTTATTCCATCACCTGACCGCGAAAGTCTAGTGCTGCGCTAAACTTAAAGGCAGAAGGAAAGAACGTCCCCTGTTTTTGTCTGAATGTTAACCTCCCATTTCTGGGTTTCTAGGTTTTGGAGTACCTGACTTAAGTTTCTATAAAAGTTTTACCGAGCCAAACCTGCCACAAAGATAGCTAACGGTTTGCCCACCCAACTTTTCAGGGAAACCTTCAGCAAGCTTGCTGCTGCTTGGGTTGCTTCTATAATAACCCCAATGGGATTTGTCACCAAATACCCGTTTCGGGGGTTATCTTCAAACCAAATCATAATAACGCTCTCCTCTCCACTTCCATATGAGGGGTGGCGACTAGCGGTTTTGATGAGCGATCGCGTTTTTCGGCGCTGTTTGCCATTCTTCTACGGCTGCCTGCATTCTTGCATACTCAGGTTCTGGAGTCGTCGTAAAGAAGCCTCAATCTGCTGGTCGAACATTTTTTCTTCTACATCGGGGACAATTTTAAAGCGCGAATTTATGCCAAATTTAGATAATTATATTGTTCGCGCACTCTCGAACAATGTACTCAGGTTATTTGGAGATTAAGGGGTTTTAAACAATTTCACACACTATTGTATTTGCCCATAATGTACTATTGTTTGGTATCAGAAGGTTAGGAGAATTATTCTATTAGCACAAATCAGCAGCGCATTGTCTGTATCTCATAGATCAAAATAGTTTTTTCTTATTATCCTGATAATTTTGTAGACTAAGTAGGGCTAGAGGTTAGGTAACGGATGCATAGAGATGGAGAGAATAAATTATTCTTCATCCTTTCTGAGGAGGCAAAGTATTCCTTGTAACCGATGAAGAAAAGCATTCTAAACTGATGAACTGAAGTTAGCGTTAATAAAACTTGATTAATGACAGAGCAGGTTTTAATTCTTGGAGGAAGCGGACGGATTGGCAGCAGCGTAGCAGCCGATCTGGTCGCACACACACAGGCGCAAGTTATACTTACTGGCAGACACGAAGCTGCTGGGATGTCAGTCACTCAAGAGCTGGGGTCGAAAGTGAAATTCCTGGGTCTAGATTTGGCAGACGACTCGGTACTCAGGGATGCGATCGCCTCTTGTAATCTGGTAATCCACTGTGCGGGGCCATTTCATTACCGGGATGATAGAGTCCTAAAACTCTGTATAAAAGAGGGTGTCAACTATCTGGATGTCAGCGATCACCCATCCTATACACGCAAAGCCTTAGATTGCCGGGAAGAAGCTGCCGCTGCGGGGGTGACAGCGATTGTTAATACGGGAATTTTCCCCGGTATCTCTAATAGTATGGTGCGCCAGTGCGTCGAGCAGCTAGATGAGACAGACAGCATTCACCTGAGTTATCTAGTATCGGGTTCCGGCGGTTCTGGGGTGACGGTAATGCGAACCACATTTCTAGGGTTGCAAAAACCCTTTGAAGTTTGGATAGATGGTCAATGGCAGGAGATCAAGCCGTATAGCGATCGCGAAGTCATTGAGTTTCCCCCGCCTTACGGTCGCACTGGCGTTTACTGGTTTGATATGCCAGAAGCCTTTACGCTACCGGAAACTTTCCCAGTCAAAACCGTAATTACCAAATTTGGCACAGTTCCCGATTTCTACAATTACCTTACCTGGAGCGTTGCCCGCTGGTGGCCTTCCAGCTGGCTAAGAAATCGTTATGTCATCGAGTTTTTAGCCAGAGTCAGTCACCGCATGACCGATGTAAGCGATCGCTTTACCGGAGTTGGCGTAGCCATTCGTTCTGAAGTCAGCGGACGTAAAGATGGACAACCAGCCAAGTTTTGCTCAACTTTAGTGCATGAAAACACCGCAGTTGCAGCTGGTTATGGTACTGGCAGCCTTGCCGAATTAGTGCTAACTGGGAAACTCAAAAAACCCGGTGTTTGGGCAGTAGAACAGGCACTCCCCACAGATTTATTTGAACATACCATGCAAAGCCGAGGGCTTAATATTCATCAAGAGTGGTTGCCTCAGAAAAATTAATGTATCCTGCGGCAGAAGGCACAGTTGTAGCTAGACAAGTACGATTCATTTCGTACTAATAGATGACATTAGTAGTTTTATCTACTCGCGTCTGGTCAAAATTTTGCGAAAAAAAAATCAGGAGGTAATTTTCATGCAAAGAATTTTATTAGCTCTCAAGCAAGGATTGCAAAAGCGTATTTTTGTTTTAGGTTTGATGGCTTTAATCAGCTTGTCAGGTATATTTATTTTCGCCGCGCCAAGTTATGCAGTGCTACATTCAAAAGACAAGCTATCACCTCAAGAAAAAATTGATCGCGCCTATGAATATAGCGAAGCCACAGGTATTTTAGAAGAAGAAAAGCAGGCATCACAAAATGCCAATAAAACTTTTGACTTCAATGAGAAGGCTAACGTCAAGACAGTAACAAGCGCCACAGAAGAAAATTCCGAGCCAAATTTGATAGAAAAAGCGCAAGATTTAATTCAAAAGGTGACAGGCAACGACTAAAAATATCTCTAATTTCTAGTTTCCAGACTTAGGGAAACTAGAAATTAGAGGCTTTGCCTCACCGCTTGGCTATCAACAAATGCCTATCGATTAAAGGTAAAACGACCATTTACCTTTTCGCCATTAATATCAGAGAGAATAACAACTTTATACTCCCCAGGTGCTTGCTCAGGTAGCAAAACAGCGTAGTGTTTACCCTCAGCATCGTATTTCATATCTAGTGTTTTTTGACTCCCATTAGGTAACTGAACCTGAGCCGTTACTTTGGCGTTAGGAATTGCTTCGTGAGTGTCACCTTTCTGGAGATACAAATCCAGGTGAGTGCCTTTATCTTCCTTTTCAGGAACAAACTCTAAATGATAGTTTCCCATCTCCACAACTTTACCTCCTTTGGCAGGTGTAGAGTGGTCGGCTTTTTCAGCCGTTTCTGAGGAAGAAACAGCGGGACTATTATCTGGAGTTGCTGCTTCTTGTCCGTTGCTACAGGAACCCAAAAAAAGTAATCCCATAGCGAAACCAGCCAAACTTACCTTAAATAATTTCATCTTTCCTTTACGTCCTTTGCGCTTTATATCAAACCTTTTTAGGTATCAAAATTTTTCCAAACTGAGCATACAAAGCAGGTAACACTAACAGCGTTAAAGCTGTAGAAGTAAACAATCCCCCCAACACCACCACCGCTAAAGGTTGCAGAATTTCTTTACCAGCACCGCCGCCAAATACCAGAGGTAACAAACCCAAAGCCGAGGTAAAAGCCGTCATCAAAATAGCATTTAGCCGTTGCATCGAGCCTTCAATTATAACTTCCCGAAAAGGCAAACCATCGGCAAATTTAGCATTGTAATTATCAACTAATAACAACCCGTTGCGAGTGGCGACACCAAATAGGGTGATAAAACCAACCAGAGAAGCCACAGAGATAACGCCATCTGTGAGCGCAATTGAAAGCACTCCTCCCACTAAGGCTAAGGGTAAATTAATCATAATCATCGCAGTTGAGGGAAAAGATTTAACAGAAAAATATATTAATATCGTAATTACTACAAAAGCTAAAGAGCTAAATAGTAATATATTTTGAGTAGCTCGTTGTTCGGACTCGAATTGACCGCCATATTGAATAAAGTAACCAGGGGGTAATTGCACTTGTTGCTTAACTTTGGCGCTAATTTCATCTACTACAGAGCGCAAATCTCTACCGCTAGCGTTGGCGGATACAACAATTAAACGGGAAACATTTTCACGGTTGATAGTATTTGGGCCTGTCCCATTGTCAATTTGGGCAACTTGAGCGAGGGGAATTTTTTGATTGTTAGGAGTATCGACTAGCAAATTACTAATAGTATCCAAGTTGCGGCGAGCATCTTCTTTTAACCACACAACAAGGTCAAAGGTTTGTTGCTGCTCTAAGACTTGGGAAACGACTTTTCCATTGAGTGCTGTTTCAATAGTTTCTGATAGTTCACCCACAGTTAAACCGTAACGAGCAGCAGCTGACCTGTCAAACTGAATTTGAATCTGTCTAATTGGCAGTTGGGGTTCTAGTTGCAAGTCTACAATACCGGGGACAGTTTTCATGATGTCTTCGACTTGTCTGCCAATTGTGCGGAGTTGCTGCAAGTCGGGGCCAAAAATTTTGAGCGCGATCGCACTCCTCACCCCTGATAGCACTTCATCCATCCGGTGAGAAATAAAACCGCCAATATTGGGCGCAACACCAGGTAATTTAGCAAATTCTTCCCGTAGCTTTTCAATACTTCCTTTGCGGTCTTTTATCCCAGCTTCGCTCAGTTCCACATCCAAATGGCCAAAGTTCACACCTGCTGCATCAGCATCTCCGGGGGCGCGTCCCGATCGTAACTGGATAAAATCAAAGCGGGGATCGTCCTTGAGAGCATCTTGAAGCGCTTCACCAGCACGGTTGGTATTTTCTAGAGAAACACCGGGATAGAGAGTTAGGGTATTGACAAGCGATCGCTCTTGAAACTCTGGCAAAAATACCCGTCCCAACGAAGGCGCGATCGCAATTGCTGCTACAAGAGATGCGATCACGATCACAGAAATTAGCTTAGAACTACGCAGAGAAAACATTAAAAAGGGGCGATAAAGCCCTTTAAAAAATCTCGCCACCCACGGTTCTTTTTCTGGAAAACTACCGTGAGGCAGTAAGATAGCACATAAAGCTGGAGTAACTGTAAGTGCTGTAACACTAGAAGCCAAAACTGCCACTAAATAAGCAATACCCATCGGTGCAAAAATGCGACCTTCTACACCAGCCAAAGCAAAAATTGGGGAAAATACAACCACAGTAATTAATGTGGCACCAAACAAGGAATCGCGCACCTCCTGACAGCCTTCAAAAACCACATCTAAAGGAGATTTTATATTTGGAATTTGGGATTGGGAATTGGGAAGATTCCCTTGTTCGCTTTCCCTAGTCCCCAGTCCCTTGTTCTTATATTCCCGGAGAGAACGGTAGACATTTTCAGCATCCACAATCGCATCATCTACCGCTGAACCAATGGCTACAGCCAAGCCGCCCAAAGTCATCGTATTAAGTCCCTGTCCCAGCCAATTTAACGCCAGTAATCCTAGCAGCAAAGACAAGGGAAGCGCCGTAAGGCTAACTACGAGAGTGCGCCAATTCATCAAAAACGGAATCAAAATTAGGGCAACAATAAAGCTACCTTCTACCAAAGCTTCCCTAACATTTTCAATTGAGGCGTCGATAAAGTCTTCCTGACGAAAAGTTACCTGCACTTGTACATCTTTGGGTAAGCCAGATTGAACCTCTGCCATTGCCGCTTCTATGGCACGAGTGACAGTCGGAGTAT
This sequence comes from Microcoleus sp. FACHB-831, assembly GCF_014695585.1. Taxonomy (NCBI): domain Bacteria; kingdom Bacillati; phylum Cyanobacteriota; class Cyanophyceae; order Oscillatoriales; family Microcoleaceae; genus Microcoleus; species Microcoleus sp. FACHB-831. The sequence continues at coordinate 40,388 of NZ_JACJON010000058.1, forward strand.
CAACAAGCGGCTGTTTATTAACCATTAAAACTATTGCCTTTTTGCCGTTTAAGCTGGCATCGCCACGCTTCAAGGCAGCACCAATTTTAACATCAGCAACATCTCCTAGCATAATGGGTGTACCATTGCGAGATGTAATTACTGATTGCTGTAAGTCTTCAATAGATTCAATCCGGCCAATGCCTCGGATTAATAATTCTTGGTCTGGATTAGTTAAATAACCACCAGGAGCATTAACATTAGCAGCAGCAGCAGCTTCTTGTACTTCGCGCAAAGAGACATTAAACGCTTTCAGCTTTTCTGAATCAACTAATACTTGATACTGGCGAATATCACCGCCATAAGCCACAACTTGCGAGACACCAGGAACAGCTAAGAGGCGATTGGTCACTTGCCAATCGACAATCCGTCGTAACTCCATCAAGTCAATTTGGGATTGAGGTTTATCCTCGGTAATAGTAAAAGCATATTGGAGTACAGTACCGATAGGAGAACTAATAGGCGAAATTTGGGGTGAATCGACACTTTCTGGTAGTTTTTCTTGAGCTTGCTGCAATCTTTCTGTCACTAACTGCCGGGCTTGATAAATATCAGTTTCCCAGTTGAAAATAACTTTAACAACTGAGAGTCCCACCGCTGAGGCAGAGCGTACTGTTGTTACTCCCGGAGTCCCATTAATTGCACTTTCAATAGGTAAAGTAACGAGGGATTCTACTTCCTCTGGTGCCAATCCTGGGGCTTCAGTTTGTATTTCTACTTGAGGTGGAGCAAAATCGGGAAAAACATCCACTGGCATTTGCGAAGCCACGCGAAAGATCCATACTGTAATTACCCCGGCGGCGAGGACAACTATCCAGCGTTGTTTAATAGACCACTTGATGATGGCACTGAGCATAATAAAAGGCAAAAGTAAAAAAAAAAGAAAAAATTATGGACTTTTTACTTTTTCCTTTTCAGTTTCTGGATCTTGGGGAACAGTCTCTGATTCGTAGGGGAGAAAAGTGCTGGAAACTATGCGGGTTTGGGTGCGACGACCTAACCAAAAAGCACCAGATGCGATCGCTCCCCCACCACCTACAACCCACAACCAGGGAAGGAAATTTTGGATTATTGACTCTTTTTCTTCACTTTTCCCTTTTTCCGCTTCCCGAATTGCGCCCTGTTGTGGGGATCGATTGCCTTTTAAAGATTCGGCATAAAGTTGAATTGCGCCTTGGGTGACGATGCGATCGCCATCAAACAAGCTACGCTTAATTTCAACTAACTCTCCCAAAGTTCTGCCCAAAGCGACTTCAGCAGGCTCGAAAGTTGTACCATTTTCCACATAAACCAGCTGTCTGCCATTGGCTTCTACCACAGCTGAAGTTGGAATCACTAACACAGCAGTTGGTGTCTTATCAGTCAAAACTTCTAATTGGGCAAACATTCCCGGTTTCAACTGTCCATCAGCATTATCCACTTCGGCTTTGACTGGTACAACCCGCGTTTCACCTTCTACAACCGAGCCAATTACGGCAATCTTGCCTGTAAAAGTACGATTTGGCAAACTGGCAACCTTTGCGATCGCTTGTTGCCCAATTTTTACTTTTTCTAAATCTTTTTCGTAAATATTCGCTGTAGCCCAAACCCGACTATTATTGAGGATAGTCATCAACTTTTCCCCCGCCTCTTCCACCGATTGACCCAGAGTGATTTCCCGGTCAGTAACAGTTCCAGAAATCGGTGCAGTCACCGTCACCAGTCCTTTATCATTGGCACGAGTTCCTAGTTGTTGCAGTCGAGTTTGATAAGCGGCGTTACTCAGGCGGATACGAGAATTTGCCACTTCTACCGCTGATTTAGCGCGTTTAAGTTGCGCTTCAGCTTCCAGAACTTCCCGGCGGCTGGTGGCTTTGGTAACTGTCGCCAAAGCTTCTGCCAGTTCGGTTTCGTCTTCCAGCACCTGGCGGCGCGGAATTGCTCCCTGTGCTGAGAGTTCCCGATCTCGGTTATACCGTTCCTCAGCCAAGGCTAACTGGCTGCGGGCTTGTTTTATGTCTGCTGCGGCTATCTGCAAGTATCGCTGATAATTTTGTTCGGCTAACTTTAAATCAGCTTCAGCTTGTTGCAAATCTGCCTCTGCTTCTGCCCGTTTTTCCTGGGAATTGACGCGCAATTCTACTAAGTCAGGTGCAGCGATGACGGCGACAACTTTCCCTGCTTGGACAACGGCACCAGGTTCTACTAAAAGTTCAACAATTTTACCTGGAGTTGGTGAAGTAACTTCTACTTTTTGGCTGGGTAAAATTTCAATTTGACCTGTAGTTTTAATGCCAAAATCCATCTGCTGCTTCGTGACGGGTTTAACTTCAATTCCCATCCGCTTTACTGTTTGGGCATCCACCTGAATTCCCTGTTGAGTCCCCGGATTTGCTTCTGTTTCTTGATGAAATTCGTCTCCGTGCCCACCATGAGCTAAAACAAATTTTGGTGTTATAAGTAACAACAAAAATAGAAATATTCCTGAAACAGAACGCATTGCCATAAGGTGGAAGCGCATGGCTAGAAATTCCTTATATCACAGCATTTAACAAGTTTCGCAAAAGATAATGAAATCAGGATGAAATCACTACTGCCGACACCCTGTAGGGTGTCGGCTATACGGGCGAAGCCTGCCAACGCAGGCTTTGTTTGCTTGCCCTTGACTTTAGTCGTCCGGCGTTTTTATTTACTTTTTATACCACGCTAGTCGCCACTGTTTCATTTGCTCAATTTCTGCTTTTTGAGAAGTGATAATTTCTTGGGCTAATTGTTTAATTTCCGGTCGTTTAGACTTACTGAGTGCATCTTGAGCCATTGTTATCGCACCTTCATGGTGCGAAATCATCCCATTAATAAAGCGCAGATCGAACTCAGCATCGGCAGATCCCATATCTCCAGACATCATCATGCTTTGGCGTTGTTGTTCCGACATTGGAACTACAGATTTGCCTTCACCTCCGTAGGCAACAGGTTGTTTACTGGCTTGAGGATACCATCCCTGCCGCCACTGTTGCATCTGATTTATTTCTTTATTTTGATCTTTAATGATGTTGTCAGATAGCTGTTTTATTTCAGGGCGTTTAGATTTTTGTTGGGCAACACGAGCCATCGTCACAGCACCTTGATGATGTATTGTCATCGCGTCGATAAATCGCAGATCGTAGTTGGCATCTGCTGGCCCCCAATCCATTGCTACGCTATGATTCATCCCGCTGCCATGCCCTGTATGATCCATGCCGCCAGCATCTGATGGGGAGGCGTTTGGGGCTTGGGCTTGGTTTTGGGAGGCACTAGAACAAGCTGTAATAAATGCGCTTGTTGATCCAGCGATCGCTACTAGGGTAAGCATCAAAAAGCTATTTTTAAAAAAGTTAGTTCGCATAGACTTTATTTCCATCTAAGAATTTTCAACAATAATGCTGATTTTTTTCTATTATCAATTCAGCACAGTTTACTTATTGTCTTACAAAAAAATGAAATCAGGATGAAATTCCGATACATCATTAGATAGAAACCATATCTACTTCATTAGAAGGACGCGCTTAATTTATCTGCTTTTTAAGGTAAAAGCGAACAGGTAAACATTCGCAAAAGAGGTGAAAATAATGGCACATCATATGCAACAAATGAGCCAAGAAATGCAGCAGTGCATTCAAAATTGCCAAGATTGCCACAGCATCTGCTTGCAAACGGCGGTTACGTATTGCCTGCCAACTGGCGGTATGCACGCAGAACCAGATCATATTCGGCTGATGCTTGATTGTGCGGAAATCTGCCAGACAAGTGCTAATTTTATGCTGCGTGGTTCCGATCTCCACACGCGCACTTGCGGCATTTGTGCCGAGATTTGTCAGCGGTGTGCAGAAAACTGCGATCGCATGAGCGATGATGCCCAGATGAAAGAGTGCGCTGATATGTGTCGTCGCTGTGCCGAATCGTGCCGACAAATGGCAATGGCAAAAGCTTGATATTTAGGCTGAATTGTGCATAGGCAGTTTAACGGTAAAAGTGCTGCCTTTGCCCAATTTGCTCTCAACGTGTATGCTGCCGTTGTGGGCAGTAGCGATCGCTACTGCAATCGGCAATCCCAAGCCAGAACCGCCACTGTTTCGGGAGCGATCGCTATTCACGCGATAGAATCGGTTAAAAATCAGCTTTTGTTGTTGCGCTGTAATGCCGATGCCTGTATCTTTTATGTGAATCAGCGCAGTGCGATCGCTACTTTCTAAACTAACCATCACCTCTTCCCCGATGGGCGTGTATTGAATAGCGTTAATAACTAAATTACAAAGCAGACGATACAGCTGTTCCTCGTCACCATTTACATACAAAGGCTCGCCTACATTGCTGTTGTCAGCCATAAGATTAACATCAGATGCGATCGCCAACGCTGCCAATTCTTCTGTCACATCACTGACTAAATCGTTGAGACAGGTGAGACGAAGTTTTATAGGCAAAACCTGCTGATCCATGCGAGATAGTAACAATAAATCTTTAACAAGTTCAGATAGGCGGTGATTCTGACGCTCAAGAGTTTTCAGGGTGTCTCTCGCCTCTTTCTCACTTAGTTTATTCATTCTCAATGAAGATTCTACCGTCGCTTGAATTGCAGCTAGAGGTGTCCGCAACTCATGGGCAGCATCCGCTGTAAATTGTTGAATTTGGCGATAAGATTGGTAAATTGGTTGCATCGCTAGTCCAGCCAACAACCAACTAGAACCGCCTACCAAAATCATTGCCACTGGCAAGCCTAATAATAAGATAAATTTCAAGACAGCAAGTTGATTGTCAAGGTCTTTAAGGCTTCGCCCCACCTGAATGTATCCCCAAGAGAGATTATCTTGGGTATGCAGAGACAGAGAAATTTGATGGTAGCGAGTACCTTGGCGATCCTTGTGAATTTGCCACAATTCCCGTTTTGATGTTTGATATAATCCCTCTGGCTGAAGTCCTGCCAAAGCAATTAAGCGTCCTGAACGATCCAATAAACGCACGTAGTAGTCGCCTTGGTGAATTGCGCCTATTGCGTGACGCTGTGTATTTTCTAATTGGGTAACGCAGCCGTTAAGAGCAAGACAAATATCTGGTAAGAGTTTTTGAGTAATTGCTTCCAAGCGTCCAGGCTGCTTCAAAGTTGGTTCAATGCTATCGTGCAGCGTTCCGGCGACAGATTCTAATTCTCGATCGAGTGCGTTCCAATTAGCATGAGCGATCGCGCGGTAAACAGCAAATCCACACAAACTCAAAATCAAGCCCATGATGCCAACATACCAGCCAGCCAGTCGCCAGCGCGTTAGCTGAAATAGTTTATTTTGATTCACGTTAATAGTTGCTAAGGTCAGGATGGCTAATTGTTTATTAATACTAGCCATTAGTTATTAACTAATGACTAATGACTATTTAAACGATATCCCACACCATAGACAGTTTCGAGGACGCGATCGCATCCATATTCAGCTAATTTACGACGCAGCAGCCGCATCTGAGCCGCCACCACATTACTCATCGGTTCTGCGCCCAATTCCCAAAGCTGATTTAGAAGTTGGTCGCGAGTAACAATCTGCGTCGGATGCTTCATAAAATACTCTAGCAGTTGAAATTCCTTAATAGTCAGAGGAATAGCTTGCTTATTCTGATAACAAACCGTATGAGTAGTGTAATCTAAAGTCAAACTGCCAACTTGCAGAGCTGGGGCTTGAAGTTGAGGCGATCGCCTTTGCAATGCCCGCAACCTCGCTAACAGTTCTGCCATGCCAAACGGCTTTATTAAATAATCATCAGCACCAGCATCTAACCCAGCAACTTTATCTTCCATACTGTCTTTAGCAGTTAGCATCAAAACTGGTAGAGGATTATTTTGCTGCCGTAGCTTTACACATAACTCGATTCCTGATAAACCTGGTAGTAACCAATCGAAAATAGCCAGCGTATATTGCGTCCACTGGCTTTCTAAAAATTCCCATGCTTGCGTGCCATCCAGAACCCAATCAACTATATACGCTTCCTGGCTTAAGGTTCGTTTAATTGCCGCACCCAAATCAGGCTCATCTTCGACTAAAAGTATCCGCATCAGATGTTTTACTAAGTTGTATAAACGACTAGTGAGAGAGAGAAAAGTCGCTTAAGTTTATTCAGCACTCAGCACTTTTCAAAATATTAGTTAAGCACTTAGATAGATGTGGTAAAAACTAATTATTGTTAAAAAATGGTTGGAACACCATTTTGGTTTATCTTTGCAAAACTTAAAATTTTATGACTGATTAAAGGCAAGAGTTTCAAAATCCAAAATGGCATAACCCACCAATTACTGATAGCCAAGCAGAGACATAATATTATGAACACCGGACAAAAAGACCCCATAACTGGCGCTAATTCTTCTGAGTGGGTGGAGAGGCTGGCACGTTTGGGCTTTGGAGCCAGAGGGGTGGTTTACGCCACCGTGGGAGTGCTGGCGGCGCAGGCGGCGTTTGGTGCAGGCGGCAAAACCACTGATACTAAGGGTGCGCTGCAAAGCATTGTGACGCAGCCGTTTGGGAAATTCTTACTGGCTATAGTAGCTTTCGGCTTGCTTGGTTACGTGCTGTGGCGTTTCGTGGAAGCGATCGCCGATCCGGAAAACAAAGGCACCGATGCCAAAGGTCTTGCACTGCGTTTGGGATACGCTGGCAGCGGCTTGATCTATGCTGGGTTAGCCTGGAGTGCAATTAAGCTGATCCTGGGTTCGGGAGGCGGCGGTAATAGTAATTCTTCGCAAGACTGGACAGCACGCTTGTTAGCGCAACCCTTCGGTCAATTTCTAACTGGAATTGTTGGAGCCGCCGTCATCGGCATGGGCTTCTATCAATTTTACAGAGCTTACAAAGCCAAATTCCGCAAAAAGTGGAAAATCAGCGAGATGAGCCAACAAGAGGAGAAATGGGCGACACTCGCTAGCAGGTTTGGTATTGCTTCTCGTGGTGTTGTTTTTAGCATTATCGGTCTTTTTCTACTCCAAGCGGCGCGGCAGTCGGATGCCACTCAAGTTGAGGGACTAGGTGGTGCCTTGGCAGCACTAGCACGACAGCCTTTTGGCCCTTGGCTTTTAGGAATTGTTGCCTTCGGTCTAATCGCTTATGGTATTTATAATTTCGTAGAGGCGCGGTATCGACGGATTCAGACTAGGTAAATTAATGTCAACAGCTCGGTGCCGAGTTTATCTTGTTCCCAGGCCGCAGCCCAGGAACGAGATTTTAATGCAGAGGTAATGGCAATAGGCTTTAAGGTGGTTCAATAGATAGTTAGGTGTTTTTCTATAGCAATTCGAGGGTTTGGTGCGATACATCTAAGGGGACATAGCATTGCCATGTCCCCTTAGAACCGCGATATATTCCACCCAAGTGAGAAACACTATAAATTCAGCTATTTGTAGAAGCTATGCTCAACAAACATGATGAGTTGTTACTGAAGGATCTAAAGCTTCAACCACTTTGGCTGCTCCAGTTATATGTAGTTCTAGGAGTGGTGGCAGCAATTTCTGGATTCGTTATTGAGAGCGGAAATCTTTCAAAAGCTGCTTGTTTAGGAGGTGGTTTCCTGATCGCTTTGGGAGCTGAAAAATTGGTAACGCACCGAATCAGAAAAGCTGCACTTTCTCTGGTTAACAGAAATTAACGCTGTTTTTCATGCTCAGGACTTACGCAGTTAATTAGTGAATGCCTGATTCTGTCGTAGGGGCATGGCAATGCCCCTACAGTGTGTTGACGTGCGTAAGCCTTAATGCTTTTTCTCGCACTTCTCGGTCTAAGTGCAATATTTAAGCTGTAAAATTCAAAAGTTATCAAATGGTTTGACGGCAAAATCTCCCAGCGTCACTGTGAAACTTTCTTTATTCCCAGTGGCAACAAAAGTGACAATAACTTCACAAGCCACCGCCACAGCCAACATTACCAAATTTCTTGCCAGCGGGTAGTCGCAAACATCATCATTTGCTGGGGAAGGAACACGATAAATTTCGTTCCAGATAACCTCGGCATAGTCGGAAGCTAAGCCGACGTGTAGGCAAGGAATATTTGCATTGGTGCAATAATCTTTGACAACTTGACGACTGGTGCTGTTGTCAAAAGTATCAATGACAATACCGCTACCAGCAAGCAATTGGGCGACGTTTGCCGATGTTAATTCTTTGGAACGCCCATCGACTGCGACACCCAAGGCGCGATAAATAGTATTAGTGAGAATTTTCGCTTTGTACGCACCAACGTCTGAACGGTAGTAAGGCTGGGTGGAGAGGTTGCGTTCTTCAATGCGATCGCGATCGATTGTCACCAGTTTACCAAAACCCGAACGCGCCAGATTTTCCGTAATATTTGCACCCAGCGCCCCCACACCGCAAACAGTCACCGGGACATCGCGCAGCTGTGCCATTAATGCGGGTGTTCTGTGGAGTTGTTCGTGAAAGAAAATAGACATATTGGTAATGGCTAATTGTTAATTGCTAATTGCTAATAACTTCAGAAATCCCAGTTATCTCGCGCTTCGATGACACCTACCAGGGATTGCAAGTCAAAATCGCGATCGCGTCCGCTTAAGCAAATGCCAGAACTGATAACTGTAAGATCCTTTTTGTCAATAGCAGAAGTGTGCGACTCACCGTTGCTAGTAGTCCACTCGATCTGCCAATAGTCACCGCGATCGCGAAATTCCCGCAAATCGCCTCCACCCATCCGCAGCGCTTCCTGCAAGCGTCCTTCATCACCGTCCGCCTTACGTCGCGGTCTTTCCACGCGCCGCACCTGTTTTCTAGTTTGTCGCGTCCGCCGCTGACGTTCGATTGATTGCTGTTGCTGTCTTCGGCGCTGGTATTCTTCCGTCTGCTGCAACGCCAAATCATACACAGTACGCATCTCTGGAGTCATCCCAGCAAAGCGAATATTTTGATCCGACAAAGAGCGCAGATGCGATCGCAGTTGTTCCCCAACCAGCGGATCGCCACGTCGATCGACTTCATCAAACCACCAGACACCACCATCCCAACGCGCAATTATCGGCTCAAAAACCCCTCCCTCAGTCACCAAATGCACTATCGCTGGCTTAGCGACACCCAAGCGCTGCTGCATATCAGATTCATTCACAGGATAAGCCAGCCACGTCTGCCCTTGCAAAACATAAGCCAGACGCAAACGCAAAGGCTTTAGCAACTTGAGATATTCCGCCACCTGCACAAGGCTGGGTTCCTCCACCATCTCAGCCGTTTTTTCATTTACCGGCTGAAAAATGCCCCATCCTTCAAAGTCTTGTGGCTGAGGGGAGAAAGTGTAGATAATGTTTGCAACACGCGATCGCACCTTTCCCCCACGCACACACGGCGCGAAAAACTCAGTATCGCGCAACTGCACTTCCTGTGCAGCTATTTCATTTATCAGTTTGCGGATATCTGCCATAGTCTTGCCTTCTTTAGTATTAAATTGGGTAAATTTTGTTGGCTGGATTGAGAACCGAAACTCAGCACACTACAAATTTAGTCATTTTTCAACCGTAAAAAAGTAAGTTTACTGATATTTTTATCTAAAAATTCTAGATTCATCCTCCATAAAATACAAATTCAACTGTTCCAGCAAAGCATCTATAGTTTGTTTTTGAATTGCATGAGGCGGATTCCATTCCACCCAGGTAAAATTGCCGTGTTCACTACAAATTACATTCACTTCGTGCTTCAGCCATCCCAGAAAAATAACCACCGTCTTATTAACAGTTTCACCACCGTATCGTTTGTAGCGGAGTTGATAACTATGGCTGAAGCGAAATTGCGGATCAAAATCTAAGTCGCTGGCTGCAATACCCGTTTCCTCATATAGTTCGCGTATAGCACAACCCCACTCATCCTCGCCAAATTCAATATGACCTTTTGGCAAATCATAACGATGGGTATGCTGCATCAGCAGGAAACTTAAACGCGGCTCCCTTCTGATGACGATTACGCCGCAGGACTTTACTTGTCGCATATTTAGGATGTTTTTACTTTTGAGAGTATGCTGTGCGCGATCACGCACAGCGTAAACTTGGAAAGCCACAGCCTCCAAATTATATTTTCAATACTTTTTCTGCACTTTCGATAACAAAATTCTTTCCAATTTCTCTAGGATTCCATCCTTGGCTTTGAGCATAGTTTATGACGTGCTTTACAATCTTCGGAGTTATAGAAAATGTTTGCTCATCATCACCCCACCAAAAGCCGAATAAAACTTTTGCCTCAAATTTTCCTTCTTCTGCATTCGCGATGCTCAATAGTCAGAGATATTGCTATGTCTACATCTTTGGAAAACGGAGAAAATTTTCCAAACCTTACCCGCTTCGCTATCCAATAATACTCCTCATTTTCTACATATATTTTTCGCCTTCCCTGCTTTGATAGACTCATAGTTACTATCAGAACTATTTACTGCTGTCAAATATTGATTTTATAGAGATGTTGTATACAACGTCTCTACACCTGTGCGTTCTCTGTACTTGGATCGGTTCGTTACACAAATCTGTGAATAAATTCATGAGTTAAATCAACCCTTCCCTTGCGTAGAACGGCGGGATCTAATCTTTCTGTCGTGTTGCAAGTCATCAAAATCACCAGTTTTTGTTTAGCCTGAATACCAGATTCATCAATTACACTTTGATACAAAGTTCCATCCAGCAAGCTCAAAATATGCTCAGTTTTATTATTATTCTGAGCAGCATCCAAAGCTCGATTTTTGGCTAAATTGTCAGCTTCATTGATGATGATACAAATTCGCTCCAAATAACTTGGTGGAACAAAATTCTCAACCGCATCGTGATCCAGAATAAAAATGACATATCCTAGAGGCGCGAGAATTTCCTTAGCTACAGCTTGCGTCCAAGCAGTTTTACCTGTACCAGGATCTCCATTTACTAACACAGCCAACTGATTTTGGTCGAGAATCGCCTGCTGTACTGTATCAGTAAAGCCTTGAATATCCTCTGGAAAAGACCGAATTGGAAACTGACTGTGAATCTGTCCCACGCGGCTTTGGTAGCCACTCAGCATCACCGCCAAATTATAAGTTGCTTTATTAATCAGTGGCGCTAGTTCCTTAGCCATCAGGGTATAGCGTCGCCGTCCCCTGTCTAAGTTTTCGATTTCTAGCCAAACTTGTTGCTTAGACCAGAAAGCATAAACTGTGTTAATAATGTCGAGGCGTTCCCAATTAACAAACCGATCTACAGGATAATAAAAATGTCTGTCTAGATAATATTGGGTAATCATATCCGGACGCTCCACTAAATCCAGAATTTTGAAAATAGTAATTTCCTGTAATCGGTTCAAAACGTAATCAATGGGAATACTATTGCGGCTTACGAATTGGATGACAGGCGCATCAACCCATAAAACATCTTTATACCGATAATCTGGGGTAGGAGGTTCGGGAGTAATGTAGTTCCAAAACTCATCTACTTCGTATCGCGTATTCTCAGAAAAGACATTTAATATATTTGCCCACCAGGTATATTCGTTGCGTCCCATAGCATCAGCAATATCGCTGGCTAAGTCCAAACCTTTTTGTGTTAGCTCCTTAGAGTCGTTAAACAAAAGATGCCACAGAAACCCCCAGTCAAGCTGTCGGTTTAAGGGTCGCCAGCCAGCGCCCAATAAACCTTTTGCTTGCGGGTTTTTGGGTGTAGAATTGTCTTCTTGGTTTCCAAAATATCCTGATCCCATAGTTTCAGTTATTCTCGCTTTGTTGTGTATTTATGGGGAAGCGATCGCTAGTTTTAGTAAAACACTTTCTTGTATTTATCCAACAGCCTTTAATATCTGTTGCAGATATTCGGGTGAAACGCTATCCACTAGCCAAACCCCATTCTCAGAACAATAAAATTCATATCCTGCTTTGTGCATTGCAGCAGCATCTACCGCAAAAACTACTGGGCGACCATGACGTTTACCTACAGCTTCGGCTGTCGCAATATCCGGCGATAGATGAACGTGATGCCGTGACATTTTCCGAAGACCATTCTGCATAATTGATTCGACGGATTTGTGTCCTGTACCGTGGTATAGCACATCTGGAGGTACAGCGGGTTCCAATTGCAAATTAATTTCTACGCTATGCCCTTGGTTAGCACGAATTAAGGTGCCTGTAGAGTCATAAGAAAAGCGTTTTTTATCATTTTGTGCGACTACCTCATCTAATTCAGCGCGGGTAATGGGAAATCTGTGCTTTTTACACGCTGTTAAAAGTTCATCTACCGAAATCCAGCCTCCAAGCGCAAGTTCAAGACCAATCTCCCCAGGATTGTGCCGCAGAATATAACTGAGATATTTGCTGATTTTAACTTGGCGTGAATTGTTCATCTAATAACTCTTTTCATTTTAACCATGCCAGTTACCTTCCAGGTATCGCTTGACTAAACCTGCGTGTGATAAAGGACTAGATAAATCATCTAGGTCGCAGTTGGTTTCATAATCTAATAACAAAACTGTTTGTTCTGCACTAAGTTGTTTCAGTTCGTCGAGTTGGTTCCCAAGACAATTTTCTAGCACCCATTTATACGAAGGTAGGTAAATAACACGACGTGCGTCTGCATAGGACAAAAGTTTGTCTCCTGTTAAGCCTGCACGATGTCCTAATACTTTTCCATAAATTCTTGTCGTGCGCTTGATACCCTTCATATTAGTTATGCTGAGTTTGCTCTTGTCTACGTCAGCAGACTCAAAAACTTTCAACCCTTGCCAAATCCCTTCTACACTCATGCTGAAGTGTCCCGGCGAAAAAGGAACGGGAATTCCTCCATGCGGGTAAAAAGGGCTAAAGCGCAGCCAAGGTTCTGAACCACGCGAGGTAAGGTCAACGATAGCGGCTTCCCCATAGCGTTGACGCAAATCGCGGGAGGTGCGGCGACTTTTTACAAAAAGCGGCATTGTAAAGTGCCTAGGCTTAGAGTGGAAGAGGATACGAGTATTTGTATTATAAGGTACTACAGAAAAACCGGACAGATTCCCGATGTCTATGGTTACTCTCGTTCCCAATCTCTGACTGGTAACGCAATTTTGGAGGCAAAGCCTCCCTTCCAAAGTTCTAGAAAACTTACTTATGGGGCTTTACTTAACTTCTACCATTCCCAGTCAGAAATTGGGAACGAGAAACGCCGAATCAATCCAAAATCGTAAATCTAAAATCCAATCGATTGACGACTTGTACTTTAAAGACATTCATAAATCACCTATTGTAATTTTTTCAATACCACAGAATTTGCTTTTGAAACAAAGTTTGGAGTTTTTTGCCCTTTCCCTTAACACGACAAGTGCGTTTTAGCACCGCCAAATCCTCTGGATGCTTTTCCAGCACCTGCTCCCACACGGCAAGGGCTACCTCTTTGTAGGCTGTTTGTAAGTCACTCATGCTGTATACTCCATAACATCTTGACCAACACATCTACCAAAGGTTAGATTGAAAAAAATGTGTTCTTCTGACCCACCTAAAGATGTGTGCCTTATTGAGTGACGTTGCTAGAGGACTATTTGTTGAGGAGAAATTACAAAATGTTTCATAAGTCGTTTCGTAATGCTATGGTGGCTGTTGCTCTATCGCTACCAGTAGTTTCGCTGACAGCCCATAATGCCTTAGCTGACCAGCGCGACTTCACAGTTATCAACAAAACTAGTAGTCCCATCCGTCACCTGTACGTCTCATATACTGGCGAGGACAAATGGGGTGAAGATATCCTGGGTAAGGATCTTCTAGCCGTTGGCGAGTCTACGTTGATATACTTCACTGGCGATGATAAGGTATGCAGCTATGACATCAAAGCTGTATTCGAGGATGGAGAAGAGGCGGAAGACTATAAGGTGAATCTTTGCGAGACTGAGACTTATAGCTTTACTGAGAATTAAGGAAGTTGGTAGGGTGGGCTTCTTCCCACCCAACACAGCTGCAATGCCAGCAAAGTTCCGCTACTGTTGAGATTGGCTAATGCAACTCAGTACCGTCCTTGCGAAGTAAGTAGCGATCGCTAATTAATTTCAGCACCACCCGTCCGATTTCTGGATGCGTCCTCTCCACTAAAGACTGTACGATAACACCCTCCATCATGCAATCTGGGCTAATTACACTGTCAGCATTGTTAAACTGAGACACCGCTTCCCAACTGTAAGCACCGATATAGAGGACGGGTACTCTTGGCAAAGAAAACTCCTCGCAAAACTCTACAAATTCGGTGTAATTCAGGAATCTGCTGTCGCGACTTACAGCAAATAGAGCGATTTCAATCTTACCATTCTGCAAACCATATTTAATGTCTTGTACACCGTAAATTTCCCCAAATACCTGAGTGTTTAGCGGCAGTTTATGCAAAGCCGAATTTTCCTGATAAGCCCGGATATAGGCTAAGCTTTTATTCGTTTCATTGTTCTTCCAGAAGTAGTTGTGGCTACCTATCCGCGTGGTTCCTTCAGTATCGACGAAGACGGTAAAATTCGTGCCATGCAGCTTTTCCGTTACCACTACTTCTTCCCCAGGATAGAGGACATCGCGGTATCTTTTCAGATTCTCCGGACTGGGAAATTTGTAATGTCCAATTGGCGCTTCCATATCCCCATTCTTGATACTCTGAGGCAAAGGATATTCGTACTTTGTTACCCCAAAATATTCTGTATAGTCATCTCCCACATTCCCGGTAAAATTTTCACCCACAGGAATTAGCAAACCTTCAGAGAAGATGCCACGCAGTTTCGCCGCCCGCAGTTTCTTAGAGTAGTAAGGACGAATCCCAAATACATCAAGATACTGTTCTGGGATAACACTATCAATCGGAAAGTAGAACGCCAAATCTCCAGGTTTAAAATTCCCCTTAGCGGTAATAACCTGATACGCCATTCCTTCAAAAGTGCAAATATCCAATCTGTCTGCGTTTGGGTGAGAAATGACGGTGTTTATTTTGACTACTTCTACTTTAAAAATGCTCATAGCTATTTCTAGAAGTTGTTGAAATATTTTGGCTTTTGCAGCTTTTTGGCCTTTGCTTTAACACAACGAACAGGTTTTAGCGCTGCTAAGCCGTTTAAATGATGTTTCGTTACAAAGTTGCCACAAGGAAAGGGCTACCACTTTGTAAACTGTTTGTATATCATGCACAGTATTACCTTTAGAAAAAAGTAGGTACGAACCCACTAAGTCTGTAGGAATTCTCGATTGTTTAAGGTGAAGTTTCTGTTTTAATGGCTGATAATCTCAGCCTCTTGGCAATATCTGACTGCTTCACCGGATACACCGCTTCATAAGGTGTCATTAGGCGTGTCAAATTATGAGACTGAACGTATTGATACTGCTGCTGCACAAATTCTGAGATGTCCTCAATGTTGACAATCCAATCGCGAGCATACTGGGATAGTAATTCACCCCGCAGTCCTAGCTGAATAGTACGTCGCTCCAGCTTTACCCCCGATGGATGATGATCCGGGTCCCATTGCAGCCTGACAGAGGAGCGCTTAACAGCTTGTTTCCAGTCTTTTTCACTTGAATATACCTCCGGCAAAAAACTAGAATGAACCGCTGCTGCCAAGATGGTATCGAAAGCCGCACGTTGAAGCCGGATAGCCAAGACAACTTCTTGCCCAGCTTTAGTTCCCCATCCTGAGCGATACATCATCCATAGAAAGTTAGGCTTAATCCAGCTCATACGGTTTAGGCTGAACTCGCCTCCAAAATAACCGTGCTGGACGGCAAAGTGACCAATAGCAGGACGATAAGCTTGGTAGACAACTACCGACGTGTTGTCAAACTGAGCCAAAATGTGACAACCAGACTTCGGCCAGTGGTTTACTTGCGTTAGATAATGTTCAGTCAATAGGTTCACGCCAATCCTCCAATACTGAGCAATCGAAAGTAGGGTGATTTCCACCCTACCCTGCTTGTTACTTGTCATCCCGGACTGGCAATGGTGTCTCCAGAATTTCCATTAGCAACTCTAGCCGCGAAGGACGAGACAGGAGCGGGATAAGATTCGGCAACGAGTAGTAGTCACCCGCAAAGGTGAAAGTATCTACCTGCGCGTGTCTTTCCTGCAATCTGCGTTCCATCCAGTCATAGGGATAACCTACTTTGATGATGAGGACGCTTGGCTCTACTTTCAGGTCGCGCTTGTAAGCTTCATAAGTTTCCACAAAGTGGGGCGCTTTGTTTTCTCCTTCGTCTGTAACTAGGATGATTTGCTCCACACGTTGCTTTCTCAGGCGCATCGCTTCCAACGCGCAACCGATGCTGGTAGCACCGCTGGCTTTGATGTGCTGGAAGGCACGTTCCCAGTCGCTTAACTGCTTCCCCGCAGCTTTGATGGGGTAAGGCATGGTGTCAAAGGCGTAGACGAATAAATCTGCCGCAGCAATGCCGGAAATTAGGGCGGCGATGCGCTTACCAACTTCGATGGCATTTTCCATTGAGCTAGATTTATCGACTAGGAGAGCAGTTGGCTGGGAAATTTTGCCGCGCTTTTTTACCTGTTCGTCCATCACGCGCTCTAACTTAGCGGCTGTATCTGCCTCTAGGTTGGCGACATCTGCCGCTACTCGCGCCTTTAAAGCCGCTACTCGCCCATCAGTTTGCGCTTTCTCCAGTTTCTCGTCGATGAGTGCTTTTACCTGGGGGTTTTCCATCGCACCGCGAGTTTGGAGTGACTTGAGGTTGTTTATTACCTCTTGGGGTGTCATAGAGTTAATCAGCGCTACTAGCACTGTGGGTGTCATCTGTTTGATGGCTCCCACAGCAACTGTGTAGGGGATTTTGTGTTCTACAATCAGTTGCGCTTGCTCTAGGGGTGAAGATGCGATCGCCATCAGCTTTAGCGCAAAGGCTAAACTATCTTCTGGCGGGTTGTCTTTGAACAATACCGCATCAGCGCGATCGCTAGGGCGTATATGCAAGCTAGCATAAAGATGCTTTATCGCCTGACGCGCTCGTAGTGCCGCACGGTCAAAGAACGCAGGATTTTTTTCCCGTTCCTTTAAATAGCGTCGCACAGCAGTACGAGTAGAACGCGGCAATTTACCCCGATACTGCTTCAAAAAGTCTACAATCCGCGCTACCTGATAAGGCGGAAACTCCTGCAACAGCACAAACCCCGCATCCCGGTGTTCGGTCAACTTGCTGGTGAGTAAATTGCCAACAAATACCTCTTTGTGGTCGCGGACATCACCTTGGCGCTGATACCATACTGCTAAATGTCCATAAAAAATCGGGTCGCCCTCCACCATATTCTGATGAACTTCAGCTACTTTCTCTAGCTCCCGGTGGGGTGTAGTGAGCAGACTATTTAGCATATCTAAACGCACGTCGCGCTCTGTTGCTTGCACAGGAATCACCTCTATATAAGTCACCCCGTACAAGTTGAGAAAGCTCTTGGCTACTTTGTAAATAAGTATGTAAGCTTTCTCGGTTTGGATACGGGGCGAACGCTTGAAGAATTGGAAATTATATGCTCCGCGCAAGTCGGCAAAGCCGTTCACTTTCTCTGATGCTCTACCACTGAGCTACATCTCCAATTGGAGATAATGGGATTTGAACCCATGGCAACCAGAACCCTATGTGTGTATGCTTCACTCGTTAGGGCGCAAAGCGGTAAATTATAAGCTGCGAATTAGCTGATGTCGCTTTTAGGCGGCTACTCGCAGATGAGTTCAAATTTAACTACTCTTTTATACTACACAAATACTACAACATCGTCAAGGGACTGGAAAAAATAATTTTCACTCTCGTAGGCAAAAAAAGTCCCAAGTCA
This sequence comes from Microcoleus sp. FACHB-831, assembly GCF_014695585.1. Lineage (NCBI taxonomy): Bacteria > Bacillati > Cyanobacteriota > Cyanophyceae > Oscillatoriales > Microcoleaceae > Microcoleus > Microcoleus sp. FACHB-831. Next base: position 58,169 of record NZ_JACJON010000058.1, read on the forward strand.
GAATATATATATAGACAGGCGGTAAAATACAAATTCCCTGGCTTTGCCAGAACTCCTTCATGGGAATAGTATGCTTGATTTCTGTCGCCGCCCAGTTGCCGTCGATTTATTTGCTGGTGCGGGGGGATTTTCCCTGGGAATTGAGCAGGCTGGGTTTGATGTGGCGGTGGCGGTTGAGGTTGACCCGATTCACGCCGCAACTCATGCTTATAACTTTCCCCACACCAAAGTTTTGTGTGCAGACGCGAGGAAGTTATCAGGTAAGGCAATTAAAGAAGCGGCGATACAAGCTAGTGGGGAGATTGACTTAGTAATCGGGGGGCCACCTTGCCAAGGTTTCTCTTTGATGGGGAAGCGGTGTCTGGAAGATGAGCGCAACGACTTGGTATTTGAGTTCTGTAGATTAGTAGTAGAACTGCAACCCCGCTATTTTGTCATGGAGAATGTACCGGGGATTGCTCAGAAGGAACACGCGATTTATCTGGATTTGATTAATAGTGAGTTGGAAGCCGCGGGATACTGCATCACGCAACCTGTGAAGGTGTTAAAAACGGCAGAGTTTGGAGTACCGCAGAATCGGAAGCGTTTGATTTTATTGGGTTCTCGTGCTGGAGAACGCCAGCTTGAGTATCCTAAACCCCTAATTCCTAATCCCCAATCTGTATTTACCACAGTCAGGGATGCGATCGCAGACTTGCCCAACCTGGATGACTTTCCCGAACTCCTGACAAGCGATGAAGTCTTGCTTGAACGGCGACAGCTTAAAAAAATGCGCTCCCTAGCCAGCCTCTATGCACAGCAGCTAATGGAAGCTTCCCCCGACCTTAATAATTTTGCCTATCGTCGGCTAAGTTGTGGGAATCTGTTGACGGGATCTCTGCGAACCCAGCACTCTACTACCTCAATTGAGCGTTTCCAGAAAACTCTACCTGGTGAGTTGGAATCTGTAAGCAGATTTAGACGCTTGCATTGGGATAAACTTTCACATACTTTAAGAGCCGGAACTGGCTCTGGAGGCGGTCGCTACACTTCTCCCCGTCCAATTCATCCGGATTACCACAGAGTTATTTCTGTACGCGAAGCAGCGAGATTGCATTCTTTTCCAGACTGGTTTCGCTTTCACACAACAAAATGGCACGGGTTCCGACAAATTGGGAACTCCGTGCCACCATTGTTGGCAAGGGCTGTGGGTCGTCAAGTTATTGCCTCGCTGGGCATTATCCCACCCAAGCCAAAAGAGCCTATAGAATTAGGGAACACTCAACTACTCCGGTTTAATCCGTGGGAAGCTGCTCGGTATTGGTCAGTCAGTAGTCAGGGAATTGTCAAGTTGGAAAGCTGAAACGTTCTCAGGTTCTAACAACGCCTCCAACCTACCCTTTGAGCTACAAACCTGCAAAGACGAATCAATCCCACCAGCCAAACTTACATATTTGCTTTCGGCTTATTTGCCTCATTTTTTACTTCAGATAGAACATTGTATCCTTCTGGCCCTGGAGGATTTGTAGATTCAGCAACGCCTTCTGTAGGGCCGCCGACTGCTTTCCATGCAGGAAAACCGCCTTTGAGTTCAGAAACGCACTGGAACCCAGCAGAGCGCATTTGGGAAGCTGCTTGAGCGGTTTGCTCGTCAGATTCGCCATAGACATAAATATCGCGAGTGGGCTGAAGACTTGTTTTGGCGCGGTCTACCAATTCCTCTAGGGGCATAGGCATGGCTCCCATGATGTGACCGTTGTTAAAAGTATCGCGATCGCGCACATCTAAAATTGTTAGAGCAGGCTCGCCCCATTCTAAACGGGCTTTCAGGTCGCTTACGCTTGATTGGGGTTTCAGTCCCGGTGGGGTGGGCGTAACTTCTGGTAGGGCATCTTTCGCTTTTAAAATGGTTTCTTCAACCTTGTTGGTAGCACTTTCCACAGTATCTGCAACTTTTTTTGAAGCATCTTCAATTTTATTTTGAATATTGTCCATGAGAAAATTTAACCAATCACATCAATAGAAATGTAATAGGAAGTTAACTTTTTATTTATCCTTCTCCAGAAAGAAGGTTAAAATAATCTTTCTTTAGACAGAGTTGACTATTAATTTCTCTGTTGTTGTAACCTACCAAATCTTTAGTTTTGTTAATCTTGCCTGACGCATTTGGTCTATATTTTTACGAATTGTAACAGTTTGGGGATAATGTGTTCCAAGGATGCGATCGCTCAGTTCTTAAACTTGCAGATACAGCAGTTTCGCTTGGGTGTAGTCTCGTTGAGAAAAGTAGAGAGTTGCCAGATTATCCAGACTGGAGGCTAATTATGTTTCTAAACGGATCGGTCTTGCCTGAGTAGAGAAGACTACAAAAGGCAGCAAAAAATCTAAATTTCTCTAAGCTGCGGGAAATGATTCTAATAACTCGCTAGACATCGCGCTATGCTGTATTGGGTGCTAACTACTTACGTCATGGCGCATTCCCAAGTTGTCCGGTGTCTGTTATTCAACCTTTACCCACAGAAGTAGTCCATTTGATAGCAGCTGGAGAGGTAATTGACTCTCTGGCTGCTGTAGTGCGGGAACTGGTGGAAAATTCTTTAGATGCTGGTGCAACGCGCATCAGTGTTTCCCTGTCGCCGGAACAGTGGCGAGTGCGGGTGGCAGACAATGGCTGCGGCATGAATTTGGTAGACTTGAAACAAGCAGCAGCTGCCCATAGTACCAGTAAAATCCGCGACTGCGAAGACCTCTGGAAGATTACCAGTCTGGGGTTTCGCGGGGAAGCGTTGCACAGTTTGGCAGCTTTGGCAGAATTGGAGATTTACAGCCGTTGTGCGGGAAGCACTGAAGGTTGGCGAGTGGTTTATAACTCGCAGGGGGAAGCGGTGCAGGTGGAGACAGTTGCGATCGCTCCCGGTACAGTTATCACCGTGGCAGATCTGTTTGGCAACTGGTTGGCGCGTCGTCAGGCAATGCCAACACAAGCACAACAGCTAAGAATAGTACAAGCTACAATTCAACAAATCGCCATTTGTCATCCCCACGTCACCTGGCAAATACAACAAAGCGATCGCCCTTGGTTCGCTCTCAGCCCAGGAACCAGCGCGAAACATATTCTGCCCCAAATTCTCCGAGAAGTGCGTTTGAACGATTTACAGCAACTCTCGGTTGAAGTTCCTACTCACCCAGAAAGTAGTCCACAGAGGGAGAAAACCAATCCCCAACCCCCAATCCCCAATCCCCAATCTAAAATCGACTTGGTGCTAGGATTACCAGACAGATGCCATCGCCGTCGTCCAGACTGGGTGCGGGTGGGGATGAATGGACGCTTGGTGAAATCTCAGGAACTAGAGCAAACTATATTGGGGGCTTTGGTGCGAATTGTGCCACGCGATCGCTACCCAATTTGTTTTCTCCATCTGAGGATTTGTGCTAGTCAAATTGACTGGAACCGTCACCCCGCCAAGTCAGAAATTTATTTACACCAGCTTTCTTACTGGCAAGATCAGGTGAAATCGGTAATTGAGCAAGCCTTACGCCTCAACGTCGAGACAATTCCTGAAAAAACCCTCACGCAACGGGTGGGAAAATTGCTCAAAGCGTCGGAAGCGCATAGTAGCTATAATGCAAGTCGTTCCATTCAACCGACACCAACTCAAGCTAGTGAAATAGGGTTATTGCCACTAAAAGCCGTTGCCCAAATTCACAACACCTATATTGTGGCAGAGCATCCGGCTGGGGTGTGGTTGGTAGAGCAGCACATCGCCCACGAACGGGTTTTATACGAGCAATTGTGCCAGACTTGGCAACTCGTACCCCTAGAACTACCAGCGATTTTAAATCAACTTTCACCCGCTCAGCTCGATCAACTTGAACGCATCGGTTTAGATGTAGAACCTTTTGGCGAACAACTTTGGGCGGTACGCACCGCACCCGCACCCTTGCGATCGCGCTCAGATTGTGCAGATGCTCTCTTGGAACTCAGTCTGGGAGGGGATTTGGAAGCTGCACAAGTGAGCCTAGCTTGCCGTAGTGCTATCCGCAACGGTACAACTCTCAGCTTGCTTGAGATGCAAACCCTGTTAGAACAATGGCAGCAAACACGCCATCCTCGCACCTGTCCCCACGGGCGACCAATTTATTTATCACTAGATGAATCAGCCCTCGCCCGTTTCTTCCGCCGTCATTGGGTAATTGGCAAAAGTCACGGTATTTAAAAGCTTTAACTGTTAGCTTCTACCTCCTCATTATTCTCTACTTTCTTGATTTTCCGCTCATACCAGTTCATCAAAGGAGTTGCGCTAATCCCATGTAGAAGTACAGAAATCACGATAACAATGTAAGTAATCCAGGCTATTTGTTCGCCCAAAGTGTCTTTTAATCCTTCGCCAAAGGCATAGGAAAGATAATACAAAGAGCCGACACCGCGAATGCCAAACCACCCAAATAACGAGCTGGTTGCAGGGCCAAAGTTTCGTCCGAGCAAGCTAATCCAAATTCCCAAAGGTCGAATTGCAAATAATAACAATACTGCTACTAAGATTCCTTGACCCGCGTAGTCGCGCATCGGTGCATATCTTAGTATTGTCCCCAATATCAAAATTGTTGCTACCTCCAGCAGTTTTTCAATTTGCTCGGTAAATTCAAATCGAGATTTTTGCTTTTCTGAATCTTCGTAAGTGCGCTGAACCACCACTCCAGCAACAAAAACCGCGAGAAAGCCATAACCGTTAACAACTTCTGTGAAGGAATAGGTCAGCAAAATTGTACTCAGCGCCACGAAATCTTCCATCAAGTTATCGACAGGGCGGAATTTTTGCAGTCGCTTGTCAATCCAGCCAACGCTTTTTGCTACAACAATTCCCATCACGATGGCGGCGGCGATCGCCCAAAGTAAATCAACAACTACCCACTCTTTAAACCAGTTTTCCCAGTTGTTATCTTTTAAGGAGTGAATGCCGAAATAAACAAAGGGAAAAGCTAAGGCATCATTCAACCCGCCTTCAGAAGTCAAACCAAAGCGCAACTCATCGCGATCGTCCATATTTTCCATCTGGACTTCTGAGGCTAATACTGGATCGGTGGGGGCGAGAATTCCTCCCAATAAAATAGCAGGACCCCAGTCCATTTTTAAAATAAAATGTCCAACGGCAGCGATCGCAAAAATTGAAATCGGCATCAGCAACCCAATCAGCCGCGCCGTGATATTCCAAGACCACAAATTCAGCGGACGATTCATCTTCAGCCCGCAGCTAAATACTGAGACAATCACCACAAATTCCGCCAGTCGTTCCAGAAACTCGGCATCTGGTCGGATCTGAACCAACTTAGTCCCGTATGGCCCCAACAAAATACCTACAATCAGGTAAATGATGGCATAGGAGAGAGGTAAACGGGCAATCCAGCCCGAACCCAACGTCACCATAAGCAGGAGTAGACCAATAACCAGCAGGTCAAGAATATATATATCTACAGGAGGGAAGAGCGCTTGCAGCATACAGTTAGCGATCGCACGATTGGCAACAAACATCTGAGCTTACTGCGAAGTCTCCCCGCTCTAAATCATCCTGTGTGATTATTTGTTATCCAGGTTGTGTATACCCTTGTACTTATGCCAACTTAGTTGGTGATGGACAATCAATATATTCTTACAAACTATTATGATGCCTCCTAGTCCGACGACTCCCAAACTACTACAGATGCTCCAGTGGCTGGCAAGCCCGATGACGTTTATGGATGCTTGCGCCGCACGTTACGGAGATATTTTCACATTGCCATTAGGCGCGAAGCTTGTCCCAGTGGTGTTCACAAGCAATCCCCAAGCGCTTCAAGAGATTTTGACAGATTCAAAGCATTTTGAAGCCCCAGGTGATACTAACCAGCTTTTCCAGCCTTTTCTAGGAGAGCGTTCCGTGATTACGGTGAGTGGCACGCGCCACCAGCGTCAGCGCCAGCTGTTAATGCCTCCCTTTCATGGGGAACGGATGCGAACCTATGGACAGGTGATGGGCGATGTCACAAAGCAAGTAGTTAGCCAGTGGAAAATTGGTCAACCGTTCTGCGTCCGTTCATCCACGCAAGCGATCGCTATGCGGGTGATTTTGAAGGCAGTGTTTGGTATAAATGAAGGATCGCGCTGTCATCAGATAGAGCAACTCCTCAGCGCCATGCTAGATGACATGAGTTCTCCCCTGAGTGTCGCTTTTCTTTATTTTCCGGCTCTGCAAAAGGATTTAGGTGCCTGGAGTCCGTGGGGAAAGTTTGTGCGCCGCAGACAGTAAGTTGACAAACTCATCTACGATCAGATTCAGGAACACCGAGCGCACCCTGACCCATCTCGCACAGATATTCTCACCTTGCTAATGTCTGCTCGTGGCGAAGCGGGGGAGGCGATGACGGATGTGGAGTTACGCGATGAATTGATGACCTTGTTAGTGGCAGGTCACGAAACTACGGCAACTGCCTTGGCTTGGGCGTTGTACTGGATTCACAAGCTGCCATCGGTGCGCCAGAAGCTACTACAGGAACTCAATAGCCTTGGTGATGACCCAGACCCCAACGCTATTTTTAAACTGCCCTATCTCAACGCTGTCTGCTGTGATCTGCGAATTTACCCGGTTGGGATGCTGCTCTTACCACGGGTGGTGAAAGCAGCGCGAACTCTTATGGGTTACGAACTCGATCCGGGTACGGTGATAATCGGTTCCATTTATCTGACGCACCGCCGCGAGGATTTATACCCGGAACCAGAGCAGTTTAAGCCAGAACGCTTTCTGGAACGTCAATTTTCACCTTTATGAATACCTGCCCTTTGGCGGAGGCAGTCGGCGCTGTACTGGTTCAGGTTTTGCCCAGTTTGAAATGAAAGTGGTACTCGCCGAGATGCTTTCACGCTTTGATCTGGCACTGGCAGATAATCGTGAGGTAAAACCTGTACGCCGTGGTTTAGTTTCAGCTCCCAATGGCAGTGTGCGGATGATGGTCACGGGCGAAGGTCGCCATTCTCCAACGCCCCAATTAACTTCTAGTAGCGTCTAAGCTTGTGAAAGCAATTTGTATTTGAGCAAAAAAGAGCGATCGCTATCCGTAAATGCACTCACGATACTTGTAGTTATAGTCGTCGGGTGTGCAATGCAGTTTTCTCGGAAACGTTGCGGATTTATCCCGTAGCGATGCTGGCTTTGGCTCAAAGTGTAAGATTGCCCCTTAGCTTAATTAGCTATTAGTTTAATGTGGATACATGGCTTTCTCCCTGTATTTATCTTTTCCCCCATCGGGAAGATATATACGCATAACCGAAGCGTTTCAAACTAGAGGGTTTTCTAAAAAGACAATTTTCTCCTAATAAATATTTGCCTTTGGGTCGCAGCAACCACTGCTGTATTAACATGGCATTTGCCATCTTGGAAATAAAACTGATTCTCGTTACAATTGGGTCGCTTTATCAATTGGCTCTTAGCGATAGTCCAGTAAAGCCTCTACCCTGTGGTGTCGCCTTAGCGCCCCTAGCCAGTATGCGAATGTTTGTGACTTCCAAACGTTATGACAAATCCCCAACTTTTCATAGTAGCGCTACTTCTGCATAAACTACAGCGCGATCGCATCCTCTTTTCAACCCTCTTTTGTAGAGACGGCGATTTACCTCAAGTCTTCTACTGACTTTTCCCTAGCCAGACTTGAAATTGCGCCTTGCTCCCGATCTAAGTTTTAGCTAAACTTTTACCGTAACTTTGCAAATTCTTTGTATCTTCTTCATTTTTCCCCCTAGTCAAGCACAGTATGTTTAATGTAGGAGTAACAGGTCAAGGGTGATGTGGATAATTAATACAGTTTTAATTTTTGCAGGGATAGCTTTTATAAGTTTGTTCTGGGGAAAATTTGCTGAAGAAGTAATTAGGGCTATGAGCTTTTTCTTCTCAGGATTCCAATCAATATTAATTGTAATTTTCCAATTGTTACGTCATGCCCTTGTTGGAGCAATCATTGGAGCAGTAGGCGGTATAATTTTTTCTGCAATATTTCATATTTCTGGCGCTCCAATGAATGTGGTATGGCAAGTTGCTGTTGCAGTAGGATTAGGCTCTTTTTCAGTGTGGATGCTCAAAGCTTTGGTAGAAGAGTGGAGTAACTTGTATTGGAGTATTCGTAATGCCAGACGCAACACCTATCGCCCGCGGCGATAGAAGTTGCTTGCACTCATAGCTTCTGGCGTTTCTAAAGATAAGCAATTTAAGCTAAGATTGGAAATCGCCAACTTCCTGTTTGTATTATGAGAATTGCCCAAATTGCTCCACTGTGGGAACGAGTACCACCCTTTCGCTATGGAGGAATTGAGCTAATTGTCAGTTTATTGACAGATGAATTAGTTCAACGCGGTCATGAAGTCACATTATTTGCCTCTGGAGATTCCCTCACGACTGCTCAGCTTAAATCAGTGCATGAGCAGGCACTGCGGTTAGATCCCAAAATTAAGGAGCATGGACTTTATGAGCAAATGATACTTTCTCAAGTCTATCAACAGGCGCATCACTTTGATATTATTCATTCCCACGTCGGTTGTGCAGCCCTACCTTATACTGCTTTTGTAACAACACCAACCGTACACACTACCCACGGCATCTTTACGCCGGATAACGAGAAAATATTCCGGCAATTTAGATGGCAGCCTTATATCAGCATCAGCGAAGCGCAGCGAGAACCCAAACTAGGTTTAAATTACATCCACACGGTCTACAACGGCATTGACCCAGATGTCTATTCCTTCCAAGAAAAGCCTTCTCAACCAACTTATCTAGCCTTTGTTGGTCGCCTCTCACCGGAAAAAGGGCCAGAAGGAGCGATTAAAATTGCCCGTGCCATCGGCTTACCTCTGAAAATGGCTGGCAAAATTGATGTAGTCGATAGGGAATATTATAAGGAAATTCTAGAACCGCTGATTGACGGCGAACAAATCCAGTATTTAGGGGAAGTGTCCCACGAGGAAAAGGTGCACCTACTGGGAGGCGCTACAGTGACGCTATTCCCGATTACTTGGCGCGAACCATTTGGCTTAGTGATGATTGAATCGATGGCAACTGGTACGCCGGTGATTGGTATCGCAATGGGTTCGGTGCCAGAAGTCATCGCGCATGGTAAGACTGGGTTTGTCTGCCACTCCATAGAAGACATGATTTCAGCAATTCCAGAGGCAATGAAGTTAAATCGGCAGACTTGTCGAGACTACGTTTTAAGCCGTTTTAGCGTTCAAAAAATGGTTGACGAGTACGAAAAAACTTACCAGATGGCACTGCTGGGGAATGGCTGATAAAATTACGGATTGCACAAGTTTCCTCGGTGTGGGAACGAGTTACATCGCAGGATTAGGGTGGTATTGAGTTAATAGTTAGCTATCTGGCAGATGAGTTGGTGCGTCGAGGTCATGATGTCACCTTATTTGCCTGTAGGGATTCTCAAACTTTGGCTCAGTTAGAGCCAGTTTACCCGGTAGTGCGCTTAGCTCCATACAAAGCTGCTTATCAACAAGTCCTCGCTTGAAGTGATAACTTCTCGTTCCCATGCTGGGCCTGGGAATGCTACAATACGTGGCTCTGCCTCCGGGTATACTGCTAACTCATCAGCAATTTCTTTACACTCTCCCTGACACTTCAAGCAGTCTTTTTCTTAAAAATATTTAAGATGAGGCAGAGCCTCTAAATGTGTCTTTCCAACGGGAAACCCTACAATTTTGATGATAACGCCTTGCTCTTAGGCTCTATATAGTCATCAAAGCCAATTAACTTTAAATGCTTTGAACCATCCTTACCAATCAGTTCTTTTGCTAATAAGTAACCAGCACAAGTCCAAGTTTGATTTCTTCTAGCTTCTCTGCCAATTAAATGTCCGGTATGCCCATCATAGTATTCTGGCCATTCATCTTTTTGCAAACGTTTTCCAGCAAGTTCAATGGCTGAACTTGCAAAGTTTAAATATTCCTGTTCGCCAACTTTTTGAGCTGCTGCTGCCCACATCCACATCAGAACAGGCCAGCTGCCACCATTATGATAAGACCAAGGACTATTTTTTGGATCGCAGCCCGTGACAATTTTCCACTCTTGACCGTCTATAGCTGCATAACAGATTTTAAAGGGCATCTGTCCAAGAAGCTCTTTTTTGCGTTCTTTGATCAGCTTCATAATTTTTTCTGACATATCCTTGGTGGCTAGAGAAGATACAATTGCCATCAAGTTGCCTAGAGAAAAGAAACGGAAATCCATTTGCGAAGGGCCGATATTACCAATTAGATAACCGCCATCTTCTGGTATCCAATCATCTAAATTAGCATAGGGAATGGAGTTAGCATATATATTGTACTTATTGATAGCTGTTTCTCCATATTCCTCGACATTGTACTGATAGGTTTTATTCAATTCTTCCATATCCATCCAATATTCATCCCGCATATGGTTAGCGAGATCGATTAATCGTTTCTTGATTTCTGGAATAAGTTCTTTATTGCTGTGATTTTTCCGATCTAGTAGCTCATCAGCAGCACGCAAGGCAGCATAAAATAGCACTTGGATTTCTAAAGGATAACCATAGATACCCATCCGACGGTCAATCATACAAGCGCCATCGGGTACTAAGATAGTTGGCTCTCGATCGAAGCGATCGCTAAAGCAGAGTTCCAGAATTAACCTGATGCCTTCTTGGAAGTCAATTCGGTGGACTAAAGCAGTCTTTCCGGTTGCTTTCCAATACGCCCGCAACAGGATAATCCACCAGAGGCTAGAATCAACAGGCGTGACTCTAGCGATCGCGTGTTGACCAAAATCAGGTTCCAGCTTTTCTTTCCCCTGCTTTTTAATAATTTTGAAGCTTGCAGGCATCAAAACTCGCCCGGTGTTTAAAAAAGTGCTTGACCTTTCTTGCTGATGCAATTCTAATGTTACTTCAAGAAAGTTTTTAACAATTTCTTTGCCCTTGATTAACTGTAATTTTCCATTAATAGTAATTTCAAAGTCACCTTTTATAAGAAACAGAAGTGCTACAGGAATAAAATCCCGAATAAAAACTTGATCATAATTGAGCATATCCTTACTAACTTTGGTACGCTCATTTTCTTTCCGATTTTTTTTAGCAGTATAGGCTGCTGGCGTGCCTACCAAACTTCCTTTATAGGAAATTAGCGACTCAACAAGTATCCTCATTGCTTCTATTTCCAGTGCATTTTCTTCCATAGGACGCAAACCTCTGCAATTTTCATATCAACTATAGCAAGATGCAGCTTTCTCTTCGCCGCTCGTAATGAGGAGAATTGGACAACAACTTTAAAATAGAGCTTAGGATAGAAAGTGGGTGTATAATTAAAAGTTTTTATAATGCTCCCAGGCAACAAACGGCACGAGTGACTTGGGAAGCCAGGGGAAACAAGCGATCGCTTCCTCTGGCGACATGACAAAACGGAAAATTTTGTTGCGTGGGAATAGTTAGGCAAATAGTTGATTAAGTTGATTAAATTTGTAGAAGTGTGAAAAAGGCGCATATCTTGCAACCTTGACATCTAGTAGGATGTCAGGGAGTTTTGTGGGTCAAACTTCTACCATGATGATAGTGCGACCCAAATAAAGCCCTCACAAACAAGCTGTATTCTTGAGCAGAAACCTGATTCATGGCACCAGATACTCTTGAACTGGAAGGAAAAACCTATATTCGGGCTGACGAACTACCCATCCCGGAATGGCCTTGCGTTTTGGGCGATCGCCCCCAGCCGACTCTTACCATTAAAGATAATGATCTATTTTTAGTTACCGACACGCTGGGCAACATTTCTGGGTGTTTAGGCGATGACATGAACTCCAGCATGGGGTTGTTCTGCGCTGATACCCGCTTCCTCAGCCGCCTGGAGTTGCAAATTAACGAACGTCCCCCGGTATTGCTCAGCAGCACAGCTGATAAAGGGTTTGCCCTTTCAGTTTTGTGTACCAATCCGAGTATGGACGGAGGAGTGCGATTAGAAGGAGGAGATAAATTAGAACCAGAGGGGCAAATAGATGGCGGGGCGATGTTTGATTTTGCTCCCCTACGCGCCGACACCATAGGAATTGCGCGGGAAATTGTTCTCAATGGAGCGCTGTTTGAAGAATTAACAGTCTCCAACTACAGCACCAATTCAATTAGCTTTCAACTCAGTCTCAGCTTTGATGCAGATTTTGTGGACTTATTTGTAGTCCGGGGCTACGCTCGAAAACATAAAGGGCAGCTCTTACGAGCAGTGCCAAAAGGTGAAACCGCAGAAAAAGAAAATTTTGAGCTGAAATTAGCTTATCAAGGGCTGGATGGCTCTTTGATGGAATCTCACATTGAGTTTGTTCATCTCCAACCAGACTCGCTGACAGGTTACACGGCAGTTTGGCAGCTAGAGCTGGATTCGCACGAAACCCAGAAGCTGGGCTATCGGCTGCAAATGCGGATCAAAAATCGCCCCGCTTCGAGTGTACCTGCGCCAGTAACTCTAGTACAAGCGAGAGCCGCAGAGTTATCAGAGCAGCAAGATTGGCGCAATCACGTTACGCGGATTCGTTCGGACAAAAATACCTTTAATCGGGTGATTGAACGGGCTGAACAGGATGTTTATTTGCTGCGGCAATCTTTCGGTAAGGGCAAGGTACTCTCCGCTGGGGTGCCGTGGTTTTCCACTTTGTTTGGACGCGACTCGATCATTGCAGCATCGCAAACCTTGATGCTCGATCCGACTATTGCCCGCGAAACTCTAACTATTTTGGCTGACTACCAAGGTAAGAATGAGGATGATTGGCGCGACGAGCAGCCGGGGAAGATTTTGCACGAGTTGCGAATGGGGGAAATGGCTCGTTGTCAAGAAATTCCTCATACGCCTTATTACGGGACTGTGGATGCTACGCCACTGTGGTTAATGCTGTATGCGGAATATTTTGCCTGGACAGCGGATCGGGAAACTCTTGAGCTATTGTGGCCTAACGCTTTGGCGGCGATGGATTGGATTGACCGCAGCTGCCAGGAAACGGGCTATCTGAGTTACCAACGTCAATCGAAGCGGGGTTTGGCGAATCAGGGTTGGAAAGACTCTGGTGATTGTATTGTGAATCGCCAGGGGCAGCTGGCGATGGGCGCGATCGCTTTGTCGGAAGTGCAGGCTTATGTCTATTCTGCTAAACTCCGCCTTGCAGAAATCGCCCGGATGAAGAAGCGGTTAGACCTGTCGGATCGATGGCAAGACGAGGCGAGAGACTTGAAGAACCGCTTTAATCGCGATTTTTGGATGGCAGAGGAAGGCTTCTGCGCTCTGGCTTTGGATGGCGACGGCAATCAGGTTGATAGTATTACTTCTAATCCCGGTCACTGTCTGAATCTAGGCATCCTCTTGCCGGAAAAAGCTTATAGCGTAGCGGAACGGCTGCAAGCGCCGGATATGTTCAACGGCTGGGGGATTCGCACTTTGAGCAGTTTGTCCCCAGCATACAATCCGATGGGCTACCATGTAGGGTCGGTTTGGCCTCACGATAATGCTCTGATTGCGATGGGAGTGCGATCGCTAGGGCTTATCGATCAAGCTCTGGAACTTGCCAAAGCTTTGTTTGATATGACCATACAGCAGCCTTATCAGCGACCGCCAGAACTATTTTGCGGCTACGATCGAACAGAGGATAACGCACCAGTCAAATATCCCGTAGCTTGTTCTCCGCAAGCTTGGGCAACTGGCAGCATCTTTCAGCTGCTGCAAATGATGGTTAATTTGGTGCCAGATGCTCCTAATAACTGCTTGCGGATTATTGACCCAGCTTTACCTGAGTCGATTAATCGTCTGGCGTTACACAACTTGAGAGTTGGAGCAACGCTGCTGGATCTGGAATTCGAGCGTTCTGGCAGTACCACCGCTTGTCGGGTCGCCAAGAAGCGGGGGAACCTCCGAGTCGTGATTGAAGCCTGATTTCCTCATTCCCAGGCGATCGCCTGGGAATGAGAGAATTAATCTTCTTGAGGTTCGCTGCTATTGCCGGGAGACGATTTGTAAAGCGCATCCAATTGTTCGCGGGCATCTTCTACGGACATAGAACGCATCACCAGCAGCGGCTCATTAATTGGGTTCCCGGCATCATCTAACAGTTCCGGGTGCGGTACAGTTCGATAACCAGTGGCGGAAGTCATGTAGGGACCCGATGGTGGGTAACGCCGTGGAGTATCCATACTGCTGATAGTCAACAAGCTGCGGATCATATTCGCGATCGCTAAAAATGCCAAAATGGTAAAGACAACAAGATAAAGCAGGTGTAACATACGATTTTCCTCCAGGCCACACAGTCTAAGTAGTTGTTAGTTTTTATTTGTTATTGCTAGTCGCTTGCTCGGTACGGAACCGCATCCCCACCTGCCAGCACTCCGTTACTAGCTGGTGCCACGGCACCAAAGCAGACGTTTCGATACCGACTTGAGCGCCAGTTGCTAAGAAAAGCATCTGAGCTGTGCTGACTTCAGCTTGAGCTTGCTTTACCCGTTCGAGCAGGTCTGATTGCTGATTCTCACTTAAAAAGGGAATTTCTTCAGTTTCTAAGAGCAGGCGCGATCGCGCAAACCAATACTGAAAATCTTCTAACAACGGTTGTAATACCGTCTTGAGCAATTCGTTTTCCGGCAGGTTGGAAAGGGGCATGATAAAAGCCGAATACTATCCTACTTTAATCTTAACTTACTTTACAATTCTTAATGTTATTTAAAACTTTTTTAATAAAGTCTAGAGCCAGGGGAAAATTATTCCCTTTTTCCCTCCTCTCCAGCCCCCAATCCAAAATTCAAAATTGACTGACCCTTTGTCTTTCAACAACCTGGGTATCATAGAAGCAGTGCTATCACAACAATTCTGTCTATTTTCGCTCTTATGGTTCAGCAGCCAATGCCCCCCGAAGAATCTTCAGCTTCCCAGGATGTGCCAGCAAAGATAAATTTGCCCCGTACCAGTGAATCTGAATCCTTGAAGAAAATCCGTCACACGGCATCCCACGTTATGGCGATGGCGGTGCAAAAGCTGTTTCCTAAGGCACAGGTGACTATCGGCCCGTGGATTGAAAACGGATTTTACTATGACTTTGACAATCCAGAGCCATTTACAGAAAAAGACTTAAAAACCATCCAGAAAGAGATGGTCAAGATTGTCAATCGCAAATTGCCAGTAATTCGGGAAGAAGTCAGCCGCGAGGAAGCCGAAAGCCGAATTAAGGCAATTAATGAGCCTTACAAACTAGAAATATTAGAAGACCTACAAGAACCCATTACCATCTATCATTTGGGAGATCAGTGGTGGGATTTGTGTGCTGGGCCTCATGTAGAAAACACCAGCGAGTTGAATCCAAAAGCATTTGAATTGGAAAGCGTCGCTGGAGCTTACTGGCGCGGCGATGAAACCAAAGCACAGCTACAGCGAATTTATGCCACGGCTTGGGAATCGCCGGAACAGCTGGCTGAGTACAAGCGACGCAAGGAAGAAGCGCTGCGGCGAGATCACCGCAAGCTAGGCAAAGAACTGGGATTGTTTATTTTTGCCGATCAGGTGGGGCCAGGGTTGCCCCTGTGGACACCAAAAGGAACGGTGTTGCGGAGCGTTCTGGAAGATTTCCTTAAGCAGGAACAGCTCAAACGCGGATACCAGCAGGTAGTAACGCCCCACATCGCCAGAGTCGATTTATTTAAAACCTCTGGACACTGGCAGAAATACAAAGAAGATATGTTCCCGATGATGGCGGAGGATGAGCAAGCGGCGGCGATGGAACAAGGGTTCGCACTCAAGCCGATGAATTGCCCTTTCCACATCCAAATCTATAAGAGCCAGTTGCGCTCTTACCGGGAACTACCGATGCGACTGGCGGAGTTTGGCACCGTCTACCGTTACGAACAATCTGGGGAACTCGGTGGATTAACGCGAGTGCGCGGTTTCACCGTGGATGATTCTCACTTATTTGTAACGCCAGAACAACTTGAGAGCGAATTTCTCAACGTGGTGGATTTGATTCTGTCGGTGTTTAAGAGTCTGCAACTGAAGAACTTTAAGGCGCGTCTCAGTTTCCGCGATCCAAATTCAGACAAGTACATCGGTTCCGATGAAGCTTGGGAAAAAGCTCAAGGTGCGATTCGCCGCGCCGTGGAAACGCTAGGAATGAATTACTTTGAGGGAATTGGGGAAGCAGCGTTTTATGGCCCTAAACTGGATTTTATCTTCAGCGATGCTCTAGAGCGGGAGTGGCAGCTGGGTACGGTGCAAGTAGACTACAATTTGCCAGAACGTTTTGATTTGGAGTACGTTGCGCCGGATGGTTCCCGCCAACGTCCTGTGATGATTCACCGCGCTCCTTTTGGGTCTTTAGAAAGGCTGATTGGGATTTTAATTGAGGAGTATGCTGGGGATTTCCCGTTGTGGTTAGCGCCAGTACAAGCGCGACTGCTGACAGTAAGCGACGATCAGTTGCCGTTTGCTCAGGAAGTGGTAAACCAAATGCTACGCTGCGGTATTCGCGCTGAAGTTGACACCAGTGGCGAACACCTCAAGAAACAGATTCGCAATGGTGAAAAGGAGAAAATCCCAGTTATGGGAGTTGTGGGAGCGAAAGAGGTGGAAGCTAATAGTTTGAGTATTCGCCTCCGCGCTTCGGGTAAGCCAACTCAAGAGTTAGGAGCGATGCCTGTTAGTGAGGTAATTGAGAGAATCAAAGACGCTAAGCTCAACTACGGCAGCTTTTAAACTGTAGGGTGGGTTTTTTCCCACCTTACTGATTATTCCAGAGGATGAAGGGAGCGATCGCTCCCTTTTTCCATTTTTAACCTCTTTTCCTAAGCAATACGGAATCCATAACATTTCTGGTGAAGGGTAAGTATACAAACTTTTATCCTAAACACCAGCCAAAATGGAGAAATTACACGTTTTAGGAACAAGCATTTTTCTAGTAGCATCTATTGGATTTAGTACGTCTCAAGCTGCTGTAAAAAGTGAAAATATTTTAACAGCCGAATCCAACACAATTGAACTAGCCCAAAGTAACTCTAGATTTCGCCCAGATCCAGATTATCCGAATGTCCTGCGCGACTATGGTTGGACTACGCCGCTACCAAAAACTGGTAAAGTAACGGTTCGTCGCAATATTAAACAACTAAATTCCAATCGGCTGTTTACTCGTTGCCCTGCTAATACGGTGGTAGTTGCATTTGCAGAAAGTACAAATTACTTGACGCAAATTTGTTCTAAAGAATATGATTTATCACTTCCTAAGTATTACTTTGGACGCGACAAGAAAAGTGGCAGCAGTCTGAAGATTGTAAATAATGATGCAGATGAAGCTAATCAACTGAATTTTTCACAATCGCGGCTACACCTACTTGATTTATGCAGATGGTTCGCGTCCCGAAGGATCGAACGCATATCTAGAGGTGACGCAGCCGAGTGGGAAAACTTACGCTGAAGCGCTACTTTACTTGTACGATCGAAGATAATTTGTAACCCTCACTCTATAAACGGTGCGGGGATGCTGTTACCAACGCCTAATTTAAAGATGCCCTCTGTTTCTTGCGTAACCGTTACCGTTCCCGCTACGACTGCGAATTTGGGGCCTGGATTTGATTGCATTGGGGCAGCTTTGACGCTGTACAATCAGTTCAAGTTCACCCGGCTCGACTCAGCTAAACCGGAATTGAAAATAACTGTCACTGGTGCGGAAGCCGAACGGGTTAACACCAGTGCTGATAATCTGGTTTACCAGTCGTTTGTGAAGTTGTATCAGCATATCAGTGAAACGCCGCCGTCAGTCGAGATTGAGATTGATTTGGGTGTTCCTCTGGCGCGGGGTTTGGGTAGTTCAGCGACAGCGATCGCGGGTGGGTTGGTTGGTGCTAATCTGTTGGCTGGTTCGCCTTTGAGTCAGGCTGAGGTGATGGAATTAGCGATCGCTATGGAAGGACATCCTGATAATGTGGTTCCGGCGTTGTTGGGGGGTTGTCGTCTGGCGGCTACGGGTTTAAACGAACCGCAGCGCGGAGAACCCAGAGAAGAGGGATGGGAGATTTGTGAGGTTCCCTGGCATTCTGATATTGTTCCGGTGGTGGCGATTCCGGATTTTGAGCTTTCGACTTCTGAGGCGCGACGGGTTTTGCCAAATCAGTACAGTCGTGCTGATGCGATTTTTAATACGGCGCATCTGGGTTTGCTGTTGCGGGGGTTGGAAACTGGACGGGAGGATTGGTTAAGGGCGGCGCTGCAAGACCGCATTCATCAGCCTTATCGGAAAGCTTTGATTCCCGGTTATGATGCTGTACGCGAGGCTGCAATGGCGGCGGGTGCTTTAGGTATGGTGATTAGTGGTGCGGGGCCAACTCTTTTGGCTGTTGTACGCCGTGATTTGTGTGTGTCTGTGGAAGAAGCGATCGCTACAACTTGGCAACAGGAAGGAATTAAGGCTCAAGTGCGATCGCTCTCAATTGATTTGCACGGCGCAAGCAGCTCCACAGAAGCATTACCATGAATAGATAATCAACTTAAGTAATTATGGAGCCATTGCAGGCAGAAATTGACGCGATTCGCTCTCAACTTGAAGCTTTAAAGCAAGAACGCGAGTCATTGAAAGTAGATCCAGTATTGCCAAGCTATGACTCACCAGAGGCGATTGTTGAGGCTTATCGTCGTCATGCTAGAGAGACATCACAAATGTCTGCTGAAATCAAGGGGATAGATGATGCGATCGCTGCTCTGGAAGCTAAATTAAAGCAGCTGGTCGGGCAACCTCTAGAATTGTTACAAAGGCAGCGCAAACAAAACTCTCTGGAGCAGCAGTTAGATGAGGACAAACAACGCGCTCAGGGTCATGCTGAACGCATTAACGACCTCGCCGCAGAACTGGCAGAAGAAGTACAGGCGCTCAAAGCGATCGCTGACGACATTAGTACGGATTATTGGCAGTTACACGGGAAGCCTTTTATTACTGGGTTTAGCCGGGTTACGGTTCCCCACGTCCGTTCAGATGGGGCTGTTTGGACGATTGTGAATAAAGTTGTTTAAGAACCCCTCCCCAACCTCTGCCAGTTGACGGGGAGGGGTTAAGTTTAACGGCTATTCTTTCAAGTTGGAGAGCGTTTCTGGAAGGGGCGATCGCTCTTTTACAGGATAATTTTTCTGCTCGATCAAGCGCTGCAATTCTTTAACACGCCTACCGGGTGCTGGATGGGTAGTTAAGAAATCAAAATTCACACCTTTTTGACGACTCATTCGGGCAAAAAAGTCAGTTGCTCCTGCTACATGACCGTAAGTATTTTGTAGCAAAGTAAGTCCAAACTCATCGGCTTGAGATTCTTGAGACTGAGAAAATTGGGATTTGCTGACAGCTTCAACTCCAGAAGCAGCAACTGATGATAGTCCACCCGCATCGCCAAAAATGGTAGCGATCGCGATCGGGAAAATCAGCTGGCGCACTAAACTGCGTAAATGATCGCGATGGGCAAAATGTCCCAACTCATGTCCCAACACCATCATCAGCTCATTTTCAGATTCGATTTGCTTGAGTAACCCCGCGTAGATGATTATGCGATCGCCTGGTAAAGCTAGAGCATTCACCGTATCACCTGGCAAATATAGCACTCGGTAATCCCGCTCTTGTCTCACCTGCTGCGCCAATTTTGTTTCCAGTTTGTCTAGCAGCTGATTTAATGTCTCTTGAGTAGGTGACGGTTTAGCCAACTGTTCGTAAGCCGGAACAATTACAGCACCCAGTTGTTTTTCCACATTGGGAGGAATCACCCATACCAGGCTATTAATCAGCAAACCAAACAGCCAAATAACACCGACAATAAAGCCAATAAACAGCCCCAGAATTATGAGCAGTTGGCGGTTACTTGGGGGCGGATTGCGATTAATAGATGTTGCTGTTGAAGGAATTTCAGAAGACATGATATTAATTATTAGTACCGTGCAATGGCACTTACAAAAGCCGAAAATTAACTTTTAGGTCGGGTTGAACGATAGTGAACCCTACAACTCTCTTAGATTAGCTAGATGTTGGGTGAGGCTCCAAGAGCGCAACCTACGTTTTTAAGTAAGTGCTGCATCCACACAGTATTTTTTTATCAATTACTACTCTTAACTGGACGAAACGGATTCAAGAAATTAATCAACGCATAAAGCTCCCGCGACTGAATCCATAAACGTCCGTTACCCTGAAAGCGACATACTAATCCTTCACCACCTAAAATTCCAGTCCTCAACCCTTTAAATGACAAACCACCTAACATCTCAACTTTGTATTGTAACGAATCTTCAAACGCTACAATGTAGCCAGTATCTACTACATAATCACCTGCCACTGGAATTTCTACAATTGCTCCATAAGAACTAAACCAGATATCACCTTGTCCAGTTGCACGAAGTAAAAACAAGGACTCTCCACTAAAGAAGCCTTTAAAACCTTGAAACTTAGTATCGATTTGAACTGTGGGACTAGCAGCAACAAATCCAGAAGATTGCACCATTAAACCATTACCATTCAGGTAGTAATGTTGAATTTCTCCAGGGACTCCAGGTGAAACATACAGTTCTCCTGCTCTACCTTCAGCGGTGAATTCACTGATAAATAAAGATTCCCCACCCAGCATTCTACCAAGACCTTTCATTAAACCACCTTGCACCTTAGATTTCATTTTGATGCAAGAGTCCATCGCCGCCATTGCTCCTGATTCAACTAACACTGTTTGATTTGCCCTCAAGTCGAACCGTAGGGAGGCATATGCAGGAGAATGTTCAATTTCGTATTTTATTTCATTCATATCTTTAAACTGTTAATTATTTGTTCTCCGTGAAGAATGACTAATGCTTATCGTGCCGGAAGCTGAGCGCCGACCAGCATACCAAAGGCACCAGGATTGTGAGTTTGGCAAAACACTTTACCTTGTCCTTTAAACCGGCAAATGAAACCTTCACCGCCTAAGAAAGAACCGATCAAACTAGAAGTTGCTTTTTTTATTTCAAATGTCAGGCTTTTTTCAAAGGCAACAATATGTCCGGTATCAACAATATATTCACCGTTTACTGATATTTCATAAATTGCCCCAAAGGAACTGAGAAGAATCGAACCATTGCCAGTTACATCTAACCAAAAGATTGATTCGCCAGAAAATAAAGATTTAAAGCCTTGAAATCCCAAGTTAATATCGACATCTGATTCACTGGCTAGGTAAGAAGCAGACTGCACAACTAAACCATCGCCAGTCATTTTATAAGGCAAAATATCGCCCATCAATTTTGGAGCCAGAAATATTTCACCCCCAGCAGTAGGAGAACGGAAGACACTTAAAAATAACGACTCGCCAGCCACCATGCGCTTGAGTCCGCCTAAGATTCCGCCGCCTTTTCCTTGGCGTAAAGTGGTACTAGCATTGATGTAACCACTCATGGCAATCATTCTGCCAGCTTCTGCAACTAATTCTTCACCAGCACTTAAGGTAACGCGAGCGATCGCGCTGTCTGGTTGATGTAAAATTTCTACATTCATCTGGAAGAAATCTCCTAAAATAGTTTTGAAGGTTGAATTTTATTTTTTAAGAACTCAAATAGCCTTCAAAATTGAAAACTTTATTACCGTAATTTGGGGCTTAAATACCTAACTAATCCCCCAACACTGCGAGACTGTAAATAAATCTCCCCTTGACCAGTCAGACGGTTTACTAATCCTTCTCCCGAAGTGACAGAACCAAGCAATCCGCCAGCCAACCCAATATTCATTTTGATTCCTGGGTCATAAGCAACTAAATGACCGCTATCTACTACAAATTCGCCAGAAATACGTTTTTGAGTAATGCCACCATAAGCACCAAAAAACACTTGTCCCTGACCGTTTAACTTCAGCTTAAACAGTCCTTCTCCTGATACCCAGCTCTTGAAACCTGCCCACTGTACTCCCATATTTACGCCTGGAGTATGGGCAATATAAGCACCGGGTTGGAAGCAAATTTCCCGTCCACCCCGTAAATCAATACAAACTATATCGCCAATGGTGGATTGAGTTAAAACTAACTGCAAGGGTTGCTGTGAATTGTTAGTAAAAACATTAACAAATAATGATTCTCCACCAAAGAATTTCTTTAACAATCCTGAGATGAAACCACCGGAAAACTCTGTTTTTATGGATAGTTGAGCATCCATACTGGTCATAGCTCCCGCCTCAGCGGTCAGACTATCACCCGGATTCAAGGTGACAAAAACAGAGGCAAAGGCTGGTTTGTAACGAATTTCGTACTTCACCGATAAATCTCCTGCTTTTGGTGGATGCAGATATATACAAGTTTGACAGAAGTTTTTCCGGTGTCCAGATTTATTAAGGAAAATAGATACATCTTAAAACAGGTTAAACGTGTAGCTGGTATCGCTCCCCAGTACAATCAAGTTATGACCCCTCAACCTAGAAAACAATTTGCTCAACACTGGCTGCGAAGCGACAAGGCGCTGAATCAAATTGTCGCCGCAGCTGCTTTATCGAAATGCGATCGCGTTCTGGAAATCGGCCCCGGTACTGGTATCCTGACTCGTCGCTTATTGCCCCTGGCTGAATCGGTTATCGCTGTCGAAATTGACCGCGATTTATGCCAACTGCTGGCTAAACAACTGGGTAAGGTGGAAAATTTTCTCCTTCTACAAGGCGATTTTCTTTCCCTCGATTTAGACACTTCTTTAACTTCATTCCCAGCCTTCCAAAATCCAAATAAAGTTGTTGCCAATATTCCCTACAACATCACTGGCCCAATTTTGGAAAAATTGTTAGGTACAATTTCCCAACCCGCAGCCAAACCGTTTGATTCAATTGTGCTGCTGGTGCAGAAGGAAGTAGCACAAAGGCTGTATGCTAAACCAGGCTCGAAAGCATTTGGAGCTTTATCGGTGCGGGTGCAATATCTGGCAGAGTGCGAGTTAATTTGTATTGTCCCAGCAGGAGCGTTTCATCCGCCGCCCAAAGTTGATTCAGCGGTGGTGCGTCTGCGTCCGCGAATGACGGAACCACCAGCCGATGACCCGAAGCACCTAGAGACTTTGTTAAAGTTAGGCTTTGCCGAAAAGCGCAAAATGTTGCGAAATAATTTGAAAGGCATAGTAGAACGCGATCGCCTCACCCAATTACTGGAACAATTAGAAGTAAACCCCCAAGCCCGCGCCGAAGACTTAAGCGTTGCTCAATGGGTAGCCTTGAGTAACTTGGATCTTGCCTAACAACTAAAGTCGCCGTCACCCTTCCAGGGTGCGGGCATCCCTTACCGACTACACTATGCGTTCCTACTCCCTGATTTCCCCAGCCAAAATTAATCTCTACCTGGAAATTATCGGCGATCGCCCGGATGGTTATCACGAACTGGTAATGGTGCTGCAAAGCATCGGCTTAAGCGATCGCATAAATTTGCGATCGCTTAGTACCGACATCATCCGCGTTCAATGCGATCATCCCCAAGTGCCGCAAGACAAAAGTAATCTTGCTTACCGGGCGGCAGAATTGATGGCAGTAAAATTTCCCGAAGCCTTTGCCCAGTATGGCGGCGTTGAAATTGCCATAGAAAAACAAATCCCCGTAGGGGCTGGACTCGCTGGCGGATCTAGCAATGCCGCAGCTGTTATCGTCGGGATAGATTTGCTGTGGCATCTGGGACTCACTCAGTCGGAATTGCAAGAACTGGCTGCAAAAATTGGCTCAGATGTTCCTTTTTGTATCGCAGGCGGCACAGCACTGGCAACTGGGCGGGGTGAGGAACTTTCTCCTCTGCCCAATTTGGATCGTCTCTATGTCGTCTTGGGCAAATACCGCAATCTTGCGGTTTACACTCCGTGGGCTTACCAAACTTACCGACAGCAATATCTCAGTTCCTACGTTAGGGATGCTGATAGTTTGGAAGCACGCAGGGAACGAGTACATTCTGGGCCAATGGTGCGAGCTATCTACAATAAAGATGGAGCAAAAATCGGTCAACTGCTGCACAATGACTTAGAGAAAGTCGTATTGCCAGAGTATCCCCAAGTATTGCGACTGCGGGAAGCTTTCATCAGTGCTGGTGTCTTGGGAACCATGATGTCGGGTTCCGGGCCAACAGTATTTGCACTCTGCGAAACAGAAGCCCAAGCACAACAGGTACAGCAGCAAGTTAGACAGTCAATTCTTGACCCCGATTTAGACTTGTGGGTAACTGGGGTAACAACTAACGGTATTCATGTTTCAACTTAAAATTTATGACTGATCCTACTCCTACACAAAATCCAGCTGCCCAACCAACCGAAACACCAACGACTCCTCTACGCTGTTTGACTGGGGCGTTGATTGCAGGAGGAATGGCATATTGCCTCTACTTGCTCACCGTCTCGATTTCTCAAACTTTTGCCGCTAAGCCTATTTCATCGGATAACGTTACTGCGATTAATATCGCGATCGCTGTTCGTACTCTCGTTGTTGGTATGAGCGCACTGGGAACATGTATCTTTGGTTTAGTAACTCTTGGTCTTCTTGCCTTAGCTATTCAAATTACGTTTCAACGTCTGACAAACCGCACACCACCAACTCAATAGTATAAGTAGGTACACATAATTCAACTTGAATAGCAAGGAGTCCCCTACCATATCTGTACTCGGATTGGTGGAGGGAGGCATTGCGCGTAAATTACGGAACGTCCTCCAACTAATATTCGCGCCCCCGCGGCTCAGGAAAGGAAGACAGTTAAGTAATTTACAATTTTCATGTATTGAAATATCCTGAGAGGATAAAGTTTTCCTTTCCCTAATTTTACTTGTTCTTTTTTGCGCCCCTTAAAAAAACATTTATTTATTCTTTATAATTAATTGTTAATGTTTCATCATTTCTTTAAAAATTATGCTAACAGATGATGACTAATAGCAGATGATAGTGATATAAGAAGCATTGAGTGCTTGACGCGGAAAATCAAGCTGAGATATTAGTAGGTTAACAGATGAAATCAAAGACGGCAAAAATAAACCGATCTTTGCCCATCGCTTAGCTAGAAGTTGAGCAGGGGAAAATTTTTATAAGTAAAATAACTTGACTGTAATCAAAGGGTGCAATAATTATGATAGTTTCCCATTGCCAGACGACAGCTAAAAACCAGATGTATCTGCCCCAAATAGAGCAACCAGCAGAACTAATCGAGCAACTTTTGGCGATAGGGACAGCACTTTCGGGCAGTCAAGATTTAGGAGAATTACTAAATCTGATTTTATCTAAGAGTCGCGAGATTACTTGTAGCGATGCGGGAAGTGTTTATTTAATAGATCGAACTGAAGACACTCCCAAGTTGGTATTTAAAGTAGCACAGAATGATTCTCGATCGAGCGATTCCTTTCGAGAGTTCTGCGTGCCGTTAACTCCAAAAAGTTTGGCGGGGTACGTGGCGCTGACGGGTGAAAGCCTAAATTTGCCAGATGCTTATAATTTACCTCCAGATGTTCCCTACCAGCTGGATCGCAGTTTTGACCGCAGTATTCCCTACCACACGCGCTCAGTGTTGGTGCTGCCAATGCAAGACGCTGAAGGAGAAATTATAGGGGTGCTTCAGCTGATCAATCGCAAGATTAATATTAACGCGGTTGTAACTCCGGAAAATGTGCGGGATGTTACTCAACCTTATTCGGCGTGGGAAGAATACGTTGTGCGAAGTCTTGCTTCTCAGGCGGCGATCTCTATTGAACGCAATCAATTACAAAAGAGTATTGAAAATCTCTTTGAGGGCTTTGTCAGAGCTTCTGTTCAGATTATTGAAGCGCGAGATCCCACGACATCGGGGCATTCTGAGCGAGTTGCAGACTTGGTGGTGCGTCTGGCTCTAGAAGCGAGTACAGTAACCACAGGGCCATTGCGGTTGATTTATTTTAGCGATCGCCAAATCCAAGAAATTCGTTATGCAGCACTGTTGCATGACTTTGGCAAAGTAAGTACACCAGAAGCTATTTTAGGCAAGCAGAAAAAACTTTATCCAGCCCAGCTGGAGGTGATTCGGAACCGCTTTGCTGTAGCGCAGCGCACCTTAGAAATGGAATGCGCCCAGAGTAAGTTTAAATATTTAATTGAGCATCCCAGCCACCGCCACAATGATTCCGAAAACGTCTGTTCCCACTGCCAACAACTGCAACAATTAGATAGCCAAGTTGAAGATGCGATCGCTAAACTCAATGAATATTGGCAGCTATTACTAGAGGCAAACGAACCGCATATTCTAGCCCAAGAGCTTCCAGAACGACTCAGAGAGTTGTCTGAATACACCTATCAAGATGTTGATGGTGAGATGAAGCCGCTGATGTCACCTCAAGAATTGTCTCAACTTATGGTGCCTAGAGGTAATTTGACAACCGCAGAGCGATCAATAATCGAAGCCCACGTCACCCACACCTACGAATTTCTCAAGCGAATTCCCTGGACAAAGCATCTAAAAAATGTTCCCTTGATTGCTGCTTTGCATCACGAAAAACTCGATGGTACTGGCTATCCCCAAGCCTTGACACAGGCAGAAATTCCCATTCAAACCCAGATTTTGACGATTGCAGATATTTACGATGCACTCACAGCAAGCGATCGCCCTTATAAACGTCGATTGCCTGTTGAAAACGCGATCGCCATTCTCAGAGCAGAAGCAGCTCAAAGCAAAATCAACACCGATCTAGTCACCCTGTTCGAGCAACGCCATGTTTTTGCTGCTTTAGGTCACACCCTCTCACTTGAAGCTCATTCAGCAGCTTAGGGGCGAACACGGCGGTATTCAGCCTGAATATGGCTCTCACGCCCCGAATCGCTATTTGGCAATTTTTGTCACATTTTCGCCCTAATTACCGAAAACTTATTAATAACTAATGCCACAGGCATCGCGCCTGTGCTACAGACTAATAATAATTGATGACTTTGCAATTCTTATCTTTAACCCAAATTTTCCCCACCTATTCCCCAGCGTTTCCACAAAGCCGTTCAACTTTTTCCACAGGTTAAGAGAGGTTTTCCACAGGGTTTAACGGTCGGATCGGGTCTTGCTGTTCTAGTGGGGATTTTTTTAAAGATACTGACTCGCCTGGGATGGACTGAGTTTTAGTAAAGATAAGTAACAAAAAGCGACCGAAGAAGCTGATTGTTTCGTGAATATTTTTTTTGCGTACAGGTGACTGTAACATTTCGCAGCATTGACAGGGTGGGGAAGGGAAGCCGACAATGATGCGACGGTCAGTTGTCCGTAAGCGTTGAAACTTTCCAACTCTTAGCTGACCACAGACCACAGACCACAGAAAGGAGTTCTATGAACGCAACAATCAGTATCCTGGCAGAAATCCCTGAAGAACTACACGAATCTCTCAAAAACTACCTAGAAACTCATCCTGATTGGGATCATGATCGCGTTTTTGCCGCAGCGCTGTCCCTATTCTTGCTGCAAAATGGTAATGGCAACAGCCCAGAAGCTTCGCAAAGTTATCGCAAAGCAGCACGGGTTTATCTGGAAACCCTTTTCCAGCATACGGTTTGAGAAATAGGGCTGGATCTAACAAAAACTTGTTGATATTGTCGGATTTGACTGTAGAGGACACGATTAATGGCTTATTTCTGGTATAAGGCTTTTCACATTGTCGGCTTTGTGGTCTGGTTTGCAGGCTTGTTTTACCTGGTACGTCTCTTTATCTATCACGTAGAGGCGGGTGAGCAGCCAGAACCTGCCCAAACGATTCTGAAGAATCAGTATCAGATTATGGAAAAACGCCTTTACAAAATCATCACGACACCAGGAATGATAGTGACGGTAGCGATGGCGATTGGTATCGTCACTACTGAACCTGAAGTTCTCAAGCAAACTTGGTTGCATATCAAACTCGGTTTGGTGGTTGTTTTAATTGGCTACCATCATTATTGTGGCCGTCTCCTCAAACAGTTAGCCGAAGATCGATGCACTTGGAGTAGTCAGCAGTTACGGGCTTTGAATGAAGCCCCTACTTTACTGCTAGTTGTAATTGTTTTGCTGGCTGTGTTTAAAAATAGTCTGCCTTTAGATATCACCACTTGGGCGGTCGTGGGTTTAATTATTACTATGGCAGCTACTATTCAGTTGTATGCGAAAAAGCGTAAGCGGGATCAAGAAAAACTCCAGAATGAGGTTCCCCAACAAGAGGCGCAACAAACAATATAAAAAGGGCGTGCGATCGCTACCGTTTAGTGATTACTAGGAATTGACAATGAACAATAGACAAATGACCGCTGATAACCCAAATGCAACACCCGCTTTAGTAATTCCCCAGTTAATTGTTGGTTTGGGGAATCCAGAACCTAAGTATGACAAAACGCGGCACAACATTGGTTTTGATGCGGTTGATGTCCTGGCACGTTCTTGGCAAATTCCTTTGAGTGAAAATCGCAAGTTCCAGGCGCAGTTTGGCGAAGGGCGCGGATTACACGGAGACAAGATAAGATTACTTAAGCCCCTCACTTACATGAATCTCTCAGGACAGGCAATTCGCGCTTGTGTTGATTGGTATAAGATTCCCCCAGAGTCGGTGCTGGTGATTTACGACGATATGGATTTACCTCTGGGGAAGATTCGCCTGCGCCTTTCCGGTTCGGCTGGCGGACACAACGGGATGAAGTCAGCGATCGCCCATCTCGGTACTCAAGATTTCCCCCGTCTGCGGATCGGTATTGGCAAAACCAAAGCAGAACAGGACGCGGTTGCTCACGTCCTGGGTAAATTTTCCTCTGCTGAAAATCAAGTTTTGTCTGATGTCCTGCAACTGGTGACTCAGTCAGTGGAAGTATGCCTCAAGCAAGGGGTTGAGAAGGCCATGAGTCTTTTCAATAACCGCTCTGTTATCCCCAATTCGCCTTAGAAACCAATACGGTTCACGAAGAAGTTAAAATCCAAAACCTGTAACTATTCTTCAATGAACCGTATTGGTTTTTGCCTTAAAAGGAGTCGCCTTAACGAAAACGTCTTGTTTTGCGGCGCGCAGTAGTTGCCTTGCGCTTACGCTTCTCTAGGGGAGTTTCAAAGTGCCGCCGATACCTTGCATCTGCTAATATTCCCGCTTTGGAGACTTGCCGCTTAAAGCGCCGCAGTGCTGATTCTATTCCTTCATTTTCGCCTAAAACCACTTGGGTCATTCTTGTTGATTCCTCGCTAATGTTGATTGATTGACTGTTAGTGTGAGTGTCACCCACGACCACTTGTTCTATGTTGTAATACCTGGATCGCGGTTTTTGCTCCCTAGAGCAGCTTAGCGAAGCTACTCTTAGTAGCCAAAGTCTTCCATTTTTCGGGTAAATCCGGCAGTGCCGTCTCCCGACTTTCCTACATACTTGCAGAGCATTTCTGTAGTGTAGCTATTGATTTGAAGCTTTTTGCCTACTCTTTCTTTTACCGTACAAAGCGTTTAGCTCTAGCTTTGTAGCGGGTCTAGGACTTACAGGAGCAGCCCTACCATTATTCAGTCGGTTTTATCCTAAGATATCTCCACCCCCCAAAGGGCGATCGCACTTTAATCCAATCCGCCCTGAATTGCATTAATTTTACCACGAGCGCCCAGCATCCCATTTCACACCACATCTAGTGTAGTCGCCGAATGACGGGCATATCTTTACACAATTTTGGCTCAAAAGGGGGCTGGCTTATTTGTGATCCCCAGTCCCCTTTCGAGTCAAAAGCGCCGGGAAGAGAATTTTCCGCCCCCCGGGCCGCCCCGGCTTCCCGCAGGACGGCCCCCACCCCCATCTTCACGGGGTTTGGCTTTATTCACTTTCAGGGTGCGGCCCATCCATTCTGCTCCATCTAAAGCTTCAATTGCAGCTTCTTCTTCAGCATCTGTTGCCATTTCAACAAACCCAAAGCCACGCATCCGCCCTGTTTCGCGATCCGTAGGCAATTGAACCCGTTTAACGGTTCCGTAGTCTGTAAATACAGATGTGAGGTCGTCTTGCGTAACTTCGTAGGATAGGTTCCCTACATATATCGACACGGAAATAACTCCAACATTCAATATTTTGAGAGACTCAGTTTCGGAGGTTTGCCTGCCGACACAGATAAATAAACTTGCTGTGCATTAAACAAAGCTTTCCGCCGTTCCAGATTCACGAGCGATATTATAACACAAACTATTTTATTACAATAAAGTTAGCCTGCCTACTTTGCAGGATTTAACAAAAGTGGCGATCGCTTTCGTGCGCCCGACCGAATAAAAAAAATAACAAATCTGATTTTAAATTACATAATGTGGCTCAGACAGGAAACATCAGCATCCCCAAAGTGAAGACTCAAAGCCACATTCATATTTTCTAGAGATTTGACTAACCACGGTACACCATCCCTGGCGTAAGCTTCATAGTGGTTAAAAAGAATTGAAAATCGCTTTTCTAAATAGGGCTTGACTTTGCGGCACAGTAGCACGATTTTCAAAAGCATACCGATTGTGCAAGTTGCCCCCAGGTTGGTAATCAGATCCACAAACACATAGTGATTCGGTCGCTGCGGACTTTCCACTACTAAGAAGTTCAAAATCTGGCTGCAAGTACGCACGATCAGAAATTCGCTGGGTCTTTGACAATCGCTACTTGGCAAAGTGTTCTTCAGTTGGGCATACAATCGGTCATTAAACTGACGTTTGCCATATTCAGGGTCAATAGAAGATGTCAAGTATTCGTATAAATCCCATTTAAAAGCTCTATACGAGGGTGTCTGGCTAGTGTGGGTAATGAAGCTTTGGGATAAATCCCGATAGGTATGGGAGCCTTCGACTTTGCCGACAAATTGCTTGAGAGCAGCACCCAGTTCGCGATCGCTTAGTAAAGTGGGATTATGTACTGGCTGTATAATTCGCTCAGCTCCGACTGAGGAAGTCTTACGTGACATTTGCGCTCGTCGCACTTGATAAGTCACATACTGAGACAGATCAACTTCAAAATCTCGCTGAATCCGAGACTGAATTGCCCTGACGGTTTGCTGATGTTCGTAAGAACTATCTTCACTCAGCAGGCAATGTTCGTATAAGTAGGGATACCTGCGAATTAAGCTACCTAAAGGCTTAGAGCCATTGCCACTCGCCTCTGCCGCTTCAGTCATAACTTGAGCTAGGCGGCGCAGCGTCAGATATTGCTCCGTCTGGTTAAAAATCCTCACCAGTTCTCGGAAGCGCCTTGCTGAGCGAGAGCGAACCGTTCCCACGCTTGGAGGATGCTCAAATATATCTACCAAATCGGGGATAGACGCTTGGAGTTGCGGGTGCATCTGCCAGCGATTAATTAGAATGTGGCAGCAGCGATTGATAATAAACCGAAATTCCTGCTCAGCCTGCTTGGAACTAGCAATCCTCTCCAGAGCCATCCAAATTTTTGGCTCAGAGTATCCCACTCCATCCATAAATAGCTGACGAAATCGCTCGATCATCCGACTGGGTGACTCTTCTTGTACCCAGTGAAGCAGATGCTCGTAAAGCTGCTGCTCTTCAATGCTAGTTTGTCGATGGTAACAGTCTGTCCAGGTAGTCACGTCAAGAAAGCCCCCCTACGTGCAAATGTTAGGGCTAAGTGTATATTAGTTCCGTTAAGTCAGTGTAAATTGCAAATTGAACTGTGATGTAGTAGACGCTAGATAACAAGAGGCACTCTAGACAAAACCCTGATTTTGGGGGCTATACTCTATACTCCTATAAGCTAAGAGATTTTCGCCCAATTAGAGCATATCTTGACTAACTCTTTAAATGGCTCAGCAAATTTGCGGCAATATTGTGAATTTTTTGTGAAGTAAGTGTATAGTTTCGGCAAAGCATCACGTTAACCTCTCAAAAATCTATATCTACGGTAGGTAGACCCAATAGTGGCTGAATGTGATGTAAGTCACTGATAAAGATGCCTATTTTGTTGTGGTGCTGGGATTGGTGCATGATTAGGATTAATCTCATTGAAGTTTGAATTTAAGCTGTATGTCTTTTCACGTCCTCCTCTCGCAACTGGCTGAAATTATAGCGGCAGGGTCTGTAAACTTATCTGACGATCTCTTAGCGGCAGCTGTTGCAGGGATTACAACCGACACACGGACTCTAAAGGCGGGAGAAGTGTTTGTGGCACTGCGTGGAGAGAAGTTTGATGGACATGAATTTGTGGAAACTGCCTTGAGAAAAGGTGCGATTGCTGTCATTACAGACTACAAAATGCCTGGGGCTATTCCGCAATTACACGTAAAAGACACGTTGACAGCATATCAGGCGATCGCTCGGTGGTGGCGCTCGCAATTTAAAATACCAGTAATTGGCATAACTGGCTCCTGCGGTAAAACTACTACTAAAGAATTAGTCTCGGCAGTTTTGTCCTCTACCAAAGGGAATATTCATAAAACTTTATTCAATTACAACAATGAAATTGGCGTTCCCAAAACTTTGTTAGAAATGTCACCGATTCATGACTATGCCGTAATTGAAATGGCAATGCGGGCAAAAGGTGAAATTGCGCTGTTAACACAGATTGCGTGTCCGACAATTGGGGTAATTACTAATGTGGGTACAGCCCATATTGGGCGGCTGGGTTCAAAAGAAGCGATCGCACAAGCAAAATGTGAATTACTCGCCGAAATGCCCTCCAGCAGTATCGCTGTTCTTAACCACGACGATCGCCGCCTAATGGAAACAGCAGCCGGGGTTTGGCAAGGGCAAACCATCACCTACGGTTTAGAAGGCGGAGACGTGCGTGGCGAGTTAATTGATAACGAGACATTATTGGTTGAGGGGATGCGGCTACCTTTACCGCTACCGGGGCGACACAATGCGTCTAATTTCTTAGCAGCCTTAGCGGTGGCTAAAATTCTCCAAGTAGACTGGACACCGTTTAAGGCTGGTTTGGCGGTTAATTTGCCTTCTGGGAGGGCGCAGCGCTACAATTTGCCCAACGACGTTGTAATTCTCGATGAAACTTACAATGCTGGCTTAGAATCTATGTTGGCAGCGCTGCAATTGTTGGCAGAGACACCGGGGAAAAGGCATATTGCAGTTTTGGGTACGATGAAGGAATTGGGAGAGCAAAGTCCCGAATTTCACTTCGCAGTTGGAGAGGCGGCGCGAAAGCTCAATCTCGACGGGTTGCTGATTTTGGTAGACGATAAAGAAGCAGAAGCGATCGCGCTTGGTGCTGCACCTTTACCAGCAGAGTGCTTTACAACACATCAAGCTATTGTAGACCGTTTAAAAGAAATGGTAGAAGAAAGCGATCGCATCCTCTTCAAAGCCTCCCATTCCGTAGCACTCGATCGAGTTGTGAATCAGTTTCGTGCTGAATTTACTGCCTAATTAATATCATCCACCAAAATACCGTAAGAACACCCACAAGGGGTATCCGTCCCAAGCAAGGAGTCAATCCAAAGTGGCTAAGAAATTAGATCAAATCATTGTGGTTGATATTGAATCAACTTGCTGGGAAAAAAAACCACCAGAAGGCCAAGAAAGCGAAATCATCGAAATTGGTATTTGTCCGCTTGATGTCCCTTCTGGAGAAAGACTGGAAAAAGAAAGTATACTCGTGAAACCCGAACGCTCCCAAATAAGTGAATTTTGCACCAATTTAACAACTTTAACCCAAGAGCAAGTTAATCAAGGAGTACCCTTTGCAGAGGCTTGTTCAATTCTAAAAAAAAATACCTAACTCAGCAGCGAGTTTGGGCAAGCTACGGGGACTACGATAGAAACCAATTTCAAAAACAGTGCCAATCTCATTCTATAAAATATCCTTTTGGCTCCAGACACATCAATGTAAAAACACTTTTTAGCCTTATTCATACCTTGCCTGAAGAAGTAGGAATGGACATGGCCTTAGAAATATTGAAATTACCCCTTGAAGGAACTCATCATAGAGGAGGCGATGATGCTTGGAATATAGCCGCTATCTTGTCAAGATTAGTATTACAAAGAAGAAATGTTAATTAGCATTTTAATACACCACATTTAAAGAGTGAATTCTCGTTCCCAGACTGAGCCTGGGAACGCCGATATGGAGGTAGAGCCTCCAACAACGTTTCAAAAAACACAGACATGAGGCAGAACCTCATATATAGCGTTCCCAGGCTCAGTATAGGAACAAAAATAGACGATATAAGAAATCATAGGCATAATAGCATTTGATCCATTACAAAGCACTGCACCCGGTTGGGCTATCTGGGTGAAAATAGATAAAGTCCAAAGTTGCCAGCTGTCTATTATGGATGGCTAATAACTAATAACCAATGACTAATGACTAAGAAAATTATTTGTCTGCTTTTAACCTTGCTGCTCGTAGCCTGCGGTACAACTGCAAGCGACATTACAGGAACCGCCCAAGTGAAACCGGGTGCTTTTAAGGTAGCGGCGATTTTTCCCGGAGCTGTGGATGACAAAGCTTGGAATCAATCAGGTTATGAAGGATTAAAGCTAATTGAAAAAGAACTTGGCGCTGAGGTGGCTTATGCTGACAGTGTGCCAGGAGCCGATGCTGAAAAACTTTTTCGTCAATATGCTAAAAAAGGTTTTGATTTTATCATCGGTCATGGTGGGGAATATATCGCAACAGCTAAAGTCGTATCCGCAGAATTTCCGCGCAATAAATTTGCGGTTATGAGTAGTGATGCTGGCAACAATAAAAATTTTGGCGCTTTGGCGTTTCGGGCTGGGGAATTAGGGTATTTAACAGGAGTGGTAGCAGCGCTGAAAACACAAACTAATAAAGTTGCTTACATTGGCGGTCAAAAATATGCAAGTTTGGAAGAGGAAGCTACCTTATTTGAACGAGGTGTCAAGCAAATTAACCCCTCAGTCCAAGTATTCATCGATTGGGTGGGAAGTTGGACAGATGCAGACAAAGCCAGCAAAATTTCCCAAAAGCTAGTGGCGGCAGGCGTTGATATCATAACGGTCAATGCTGATACTGCTTATAAAGGTGTTATAAAAGTTGTTGCTGAAAATAAAGGAGTTTATGCTATTAGATGGAATCATGCCATTCCTGGGCTTCCAGAGCAACAAAAACCACCCCCAAAAATTATTTTAACTAATGCCATGCAGCAGGTTCCTATGGTAATGCTCGAAGGAGCAACTTTGGTAGAGCAAGGGCGTTGGGAGGGCAAGCAGTATAAATTTGGGTTGCAAGAGGAAATCCAAGATTTGACTCCTTTCTATGGTTCGCTCACTCCAGAACAAGAAGAATTTATAAACTCCCTGAAGGAAGACATTATTACAGGAAAAATCGATGCTACACATTAGTTATTAGCCATTACTTAAATTTAAAGGAATTAGTGGGTGAAAGAGATTTCTAAAGGAGGCACGATGAACCAACAAAATAAAGGCAGTGGTTCACGGCTAGGGGCAAGTCATGAGTTGCCTCTACGAATGGATAGGGCTTCGCCACTTTCTGGTTTTTTTTCTATTGCTAATCAACTTAGATATGGTTTGGTACTGCTAGTAGTTTTAGCTTTATTAATTACGTCGGGAATGTTAATTTCTCTGAGCTTCCAGGCTCAAATAGAACAGGTAGAAGTCGCCCAGCAAGAGCGAAGTTTGGTAGCTGCTGGCGAGATTAATGCTTACTTGGATGACTTGCAGCGTAAACTGAGCTACCTTGCTAGAGTGCAAGGCTTGACGGATTTTTCACCGGAAATTCAGCAACCTTTGTTGGAAGCGCTGACGCGCCATAATAGTGCTTATGAAAAAGTGGCGATTTTCAATAAACGTGGTGAGGTTGTTTCTGAGTATTCTCCTTATGATGATTCAAAATTCTCTCACCCGGACGATTACCGCTCATTTGGGCGGGCTTTTAAACAAAAAGAAGACATTGTTAGTCCAGTTAGAATGGACGCTGATACAAAACTTCCAGTTGTTACCTTAGCGTTACCAATTCGCAACCAGCAGGATGTAGTAGATGGCGTTTTGATGGCGCGGATTAATTTAAACTTTCTCTGGTTCATTGTATCTCAGATCGATGTTGGTAAAACTGGTTACACTTATGTAATTGATAACCGCAAGTATTTAATTGCCGAAAAAGGGATAGCACCTAATAATTATAAGTTGCACGATATTTCAAACTACACTTTTATCAAAAGATTAACAAAATTGAAGGGTGCGAAAACCCTAAAGAATTATCAGGGGTTAAAAGGGGTGGAAGTGGTGGGCGCGATCGCGCCCATTCGCAGTGTACGCTGGAAGGTGGTGGTAGAACTTCCTACGGCTGAAGCTTACGCTCCTGTGCAGAGAATGCTTTTCGTGATGGGTATAGCCTTGAGCGTGGCGATGCTGGTTGCGGCTGAGTTAGGTTGGTTCTTCTCTCGGCAAATTGTATCACCTTTGCAGCGTTTGACGCAGGCAGCAGCCAAAATTAGCGCGGGAAATTTGGATACCCAGGTGACAGTTAACCGTCACAACGAAATGGGGGTATTAGCAACAACTTTTAATGAAATGACCGCTCAGCTGCGCGGACTGATTAAAGAGTTGCGTAAGGAGCGAAATTTTGTTTCCGCAATTCTAGATACAGCGGGTGCTTTGATGATTGTGGTTGATAGACAAGGGCGAATTATTCGGTTTAATACGGCTTGTGAAGAAATAACTGATTACTCGTTTGCAGAGGTGAAAGATCAACCTTTTTGGGATATTTTTCTAATTCCAGAGGAAGCAAAATCTATTAAAGATATTTTCGCTCAGTTGCACACTGGTAAGTTTCCCAAAACCTACGATAATTATTGGACTACGAGGGATGGAAGGCAGCGGCTAATTAGTTGGTCAACTACTGTTTTACTCGATGCTGATGGTTCAATTAAGTATATGATTGGCACCGGAATTGACATTACTGAACGTAAACGCGCGGAAGAGGCGCTGTTACTTTCAGAAGAAAAGTTTTCTAAAGCTTTTCTTTCTAGTCCAGATTCGATTGCTATCAGTACGATCAAAGATGGACGCTATGTAGAAATTAATGAAAGTCTTTTACGAACGACTGGTTACACTCGTGAAGAGCTAATTGGACATACCGCCATTGAATTAAATATATGGAACAATCCGGAAGACCGTCTTAAGATGATAGATATGTTGCAAGAGGCGGGAAATATTCGCAATTTAGAATGTGAGTTTCGCAA
The DNA here is from genome assembly GCF_014695585.1 of Microcoleus sp. FACHB-831. Lineage (NCBI taxonomy): Bacteria > Bacillati > Cyanobacteriota > Cyanophyceae > Oscillatoriales > Microcoleaceae > Microcoleus > Microcoleus sp. FACHB-831. Next base: position 95,258 of record NZ_JACJON010000058.1, read on the forward strand.
GAAGTCTGGAGAAGTGGCTATAGGTTTACTCTCAGCAGAAGTTATCAATTTTGGCGGTGAATTATGCGTGCTGGCTGTTGTTAACGACATCACCGAGCGCAAAGCTGCGGACGCGCAACTACGCGACGCTTTAGAACGCGATCGCTTACTTGGTGTCATTGCTCTGCGGATTCGTCAATCCCTCGATCTCCAGCAAATTTTAGATACTACTGTCAGCGAAGTCCGAAATTTTCTTTCAGCAGATCGGGTTTTTATCAGTCGCATCTATGACGATTTTCAGGTTGTTGCTGAGTCGGTTATTCCGCCGTGGCGACCTATTCAAGAATGGACTCCCAAAAATGAAGAACATTATCAAGCAATTAGGAAAGTTTTTGAAAATAAATCCGTCCATGTTGTTAAAGATACCTCTCAAATAGAGATTTCTTCAGTCGTTGCTGAGGATTTCAATAATTATCAAATCAGAGCTTTCTTGGCTGTACCAATTATTCTGGATGAGGAACCTTGGGGACTGTTGATAGTCGATCAATGTACGTCACCGCGTGATTGGCAGCAATCTGAAATTGATTTGCTATCATCATTGGGAACGCAAGTAACTATAGCTATTAAACAAGCAAAACTCTACCAAGAGGTACAGGAGCTAAATGCTCGGTTAGAACGTAAAGTGGAGGAACGTACTGCTCAACTTTCTCAAAAAATGCAGGAACTAAAAGAGCTAAATGAACTAAAAGATGAGTTTTTACACGCAGTTTCTCACGATTTGCGTACCCCGATTATGGGTATGTCTTTAGTTGTAAATAATTTATTAAATAAATCAGGGGAAACAATCCCGATTTCTCGCTCAATTTTAGAGCGAATGATCCAGAGTAGCGATCGCCAACTGAGTTTGATTAACTCTCTCCTCGAAACCCACTCCAGCGAAGTTCGAGGTGTTATCCTCAATTACCAGCTAGTACAACTGGGTACGCTAACTTCAGCGATCGCTCAAGATATGGAACCACTGCTCCTGAAAAATCAAGCTACCCTGAACAACTTAGTTCCAGCTTCTTTACCAGGCGTGACAGCAGATCCATTGCAGCTGAGACGAGTATTTGAAAATCTGCTCACCAATGCCCTAAATCATAACCCACCCGGACTCATTCTCACCCTGCAAGCCACAGTTGAGGAAGAAATGGTTCATTGCACCGTTGCGGATAACGGCGTGGGAATGAACCCCGAAGCGTGCGATCACCTGTTCGAGCGTTATGTTCGCGGTTCCCGCGCCCGTTCAACTGGCATCGGTCTAGGGTTATATCTTTGTCGGCAAATCATCACAGCTCATGGCGGACAAATTGGTGCTATTAGCGCCCCCGGAGCCGGAGCAACTTTTTGGTTCACATTACCCCTGTTCGCGTCTCCTACTGAAGAAGTAGGTAATTAGTAGGGGCGAAGCATTCGCGCCGATAGATTATCGGTAAGTTGTAAATTGTTATCCGCGAATGCTTCACCCTAACAGGTTATGAGTGACAGGTGGCTAAAAATCACCCAATCGGGTGAGTCAGAAGCACGAAGCGCGATCGCGACCTCTTCTCTTAACTTGGAAGAGTAGAAGTGTACGTGCAGGGAAATTCCATGTTTAAAAAAAAAGTTGTGACTAATGAAACTGCGCCACCTGCTGCTCATCTGTCACTCATTAAATGCTATCGAGAAAATATGATTTCTAATTTAGAGTATTTACAAGCTTTACGGAATTGTTGCCGAAATGAAGCCGCTTTTGAAGAACTTAAAAATCTCTTAAATTTGGCTGGGCAAAGTATTGAGGAAATAGCTATACCAAATCAGCTTCATGAACCAGCCGCGAAGAACCTCACCCCGCCTCCGGCTCCCCTCTCCGCTTGTCCAGAGGGACTGGGGGGGCGGTGTTTTAATGATGGGCTAACCGGGTTGGATATCAGTCTGCCATCAACACAAATTAACACAGATTTTCAGTCACAAAATGTCACTCATTCTTGGGATTTGCTCCCAACAGAAGCCTCAATGTCCCAATCTGTGCCAGAATTAAACAAAATTGCCGCCAACAAGCTCGGAATAATTTTTAAGCTTATAGATCGTAACGATAACTCTCGATGGTTACTATTTGCCCATGCAAGCTGTGAAGAATTATTAGAATTAACGTCCCATTCAGCTCGCTCTAACCTAATTTTGTTTAAGAATCTGGTTCACCCTGAAGATCGAGAATCTTATGAACAATCGCTGATTGATTCGGCGGCTAACTTACAGCCGTGGATCTGGGAAGGTCGGGTAATTACCAAATCAGGTAAGCTGAAATGGTTGCAAGGCGCTACCCGCCCTATTGTGCAGGCGAATGGCGATATATTTTGGAATGGTTTACTGATAGATATTACCGAGCGGAAAGCGTCGGAGGAAGCGCTTTTGCTCTCAGAAGGAAAATTTTCTATAGCCTTTCGTCATAGTCCTGATTGTATCAGTATTACTACATTTAAAGAGGGACGCTATCTGGAGGTTAATGATAACTTTCTGGATCTTAGCGGTTATCTTCGTGAAGAGGTCATTGGACATACTGTAACTGAGATAAATGCCTGGGTAAATCCAGAAGAACGTATAAAAATGCAACAAATATTGCTAGAACAAGGTGCAGTTCACAACCTAGAATGTCAGTTTCGCAAAAAGTGTGGCGAAGTTGTAGCAGCCCTCTTGTCAGCAGAACTTGTTAATATTAACGGCGAGTCATCCGTGCTTGCTGTAGTTACTGATATAACTGAGCGCAAAGCTGCTGAAGCTCTGACTAGAGTCGCCGCTGAACGCGATCGCTTACTTTATGAGATTGCTTTAAAAATTAGGCGATCGCTGGATCTAAATGAAATTCTGAACACTACTGTAGCGGAAGTCCGGCAATTTTTGCAAGCCGATCGCGTCTTCATCAGTTACTTTGATGAAAATGGACACGCACGAGCCGTAGCCGAATCTGTAGATCCCAATTTTAATTCGATTTTGGGATGGGTTACGGATGACATGGCTTTTAGGGAAGTTAAGGAAATTTTTGGTGGCAATTCCATTCGAGTTATCAACGATACCACCCCAATAAAAAAATCTCCTTTTTTAGCAGAATACTATCACCGCTGTCAAGTAAAGGCTGGTGTTGGCGTACCGATTATGTTAGGTGAAAAACTGTTTGGGTTATTGATTGCCAATCAATGCTCTGCACCTCGTGAATGGCAGCAATTTGAAATTGACTTGATAGATCAACTGGGAATTCAGGTAGCGATCGCTATTCAGCAATCTTCTCTTTTCCAACAGGTACAAACCCTCAATACTAATCTGGAACGCCAAGTAGAAGAACGCACTATTCAGTTACAGCAAAAAATGCAGGAGCTGCAAGAATTAAACCGCATTAAAGATGTTGTTTTACATACAGTTTCTCACGACCTCCGCACATCCGTCCAAGGAACTATAATGGTTTTTAAAAACCTGCTTGGTTCGCCGGGGGAGAAATTAACCATTTCTCGCTCTATTGTAGAACGAATGATTCAAGGCAACGAGCGCCAACTATGTATGATTAACTCCTTGCTTGAAAGCAATTCTACGGAAGTTCAGGGAGTTGTAATTCAGCGAAATTTTGTTCAATTAAATACACTTTTACCAGCAATTCTCATAGACTTAGAACCACTGCTGGCGCAAAACCAAGCAACTCTGACCAATATGGTAAATTCGGATTTACCATTAGTTATGGCAGATCCAACTCAGCTACAGCGAGTTTTAGAAACCCTCTTCACTACCACCTTAAAACACAACCCACCGGGACTGAATCTGACTCTCAAAGCTACAGTAGAGCATCAGACAATCCGCTGCACCCTGGAAGATGACGGTGTAGGGATGAGTCAGCTAGAGTGCGATCGCTTATTCGATCTCTACGTGCGCGATCCCCAATCTCGCTGCTCAACAGGCACTGGTTTAAAACTACATCTGTGTCGGCAAATTATTACTGCTCACGGTGGACAAATTGGCGTAACAAGTCGCCCAAATAGGGGGACAACTTTCTGGTTCACCTTACCCTTGGCAACCATAGAACGACAAGGCATCTAGCAGCTTTGTGCCATCGATTCTGACGGCAAAAAATGTGGGAACTTTTGAGCGAATAATTTTATCACATATCTAAATAAGATAAATCCATCTGAATCATTAAGCTCCTCACCATGACTTTGACTTCAAGCTCCTCCAAGCGTCTACTTCGGCGGTCAATTGCAGCCATAGCCACCGTAGTCTCAACACTAAATTTCGTAAACCCCAGCCACGCTGCCACTTTTGATCAAAAAGAAGTTGAACAATCTAAATTTATTGCCGTAGCCGCACCTTATGGCACAAATAGTCATCAACTATTGATTTTGGAACAGATATCAGACAAGCAGCAGTGCTGGAGCGAAAACGGCTCCAGCCCCGTCATAGTAGATCCGCTACTGGTGAACTTTGACTTCAGTGGCATTTGCGGACGCAGTACGGACAGCAACGGCTATTCTATCCGGATGGCAGGTACAGATTTGGGACTGAAGTACAGCTTCAACATCGTCAAAAGCGGTAATGACTTTGTGCTAGTTGGGAAAAATTTTAGCGATCGCAACGCCCCCGTCATCGAAATCGGTAGAGCTAACGGCATCAACAACGGCTTCGTGAAAATTAATCTCGATCCGGCTTGGCGGTTTGCCAAAAGAAGCTTCAACGGTAAAACACTAGGTCACGTCTATCTTACTAGCGACCAAGCACCACCCCCCGGATTTGGCGATGTTGCCACACCTCCAGGCGGAACCTCTTCCTTCCGAGACATCGCCACAGATGTCTATGCTAGAGAAATTGAACAAGCAGTATCCCTTGGATTCGTCGCCGGGTTCAAAGAAGACAATACCTTCCGCCCCCAAGTTTCTTTAACTAGAGAACAACTGGTATCTATGGTATTGGAATCATTAACCAAGCTACCGAGTGCTAACCTCACAATTCCCACCCAAGCATCATCCCGACCATATCCCGATGTCGATGCTACGCGCTGGAGTGCGGCTAAAATTCAATGGGCGCGGGATAACAAAATTGTCAGTGGCTATCAAGACGGCTCATTTAAACCCACCCAACCAGTCACCAGAGCCGAACTATTAGCAGTATTGCGACGTGCTGCGGAATTTGGGAAAAATATGCGCGGACTCCCCACAGAGCTTGCTGTCAAGAACTCAGCCAAAACCTTCTCAGACACAGAAAAACACTGGGCAGCATCACTGGTTAACCAAATGTCTTCTTATTGTAATGTTGCCTCCCCAGTAAATGAAACTGGCAGCAAGTTTGAGCCAAACTCTGCCACTCGTCGCAACTACGCCGCCGCCGCCACTTTGCGAATGCTTAACTGCGTTAAATCGGAATAAGGGGCTGGAACTGGGAACTTTATCCTCGTTCCCATCCCCTGCGGGAACGAGGTAATAAACCATCCACGCTTCTAGGCTTGCGATCGCTTGTAATATGCAACCGCGTGTAACCATCTGCCGCACTTAAATAACCAGTTTCATCCGCTACCGATTCCAACGCCTTTACCGTCATAGTTCCCACGCTTGGTAATTGAAATATTTTATCCTCGTTAAGAAGCGTTACTCCTGGGAATGATTCAGGCGAGGCAAAGCCTCCAGGTATTGCGAATTTTGTAAGATATCAATTGCATAAACGCGAATATTTTTTCCCCACAGTGTTGATTCTTTTTCGTAATTTAAACCAACTTTAATGGCAACTTTTTGAGACGCTATATTTCCCGGCTCTATTAACGATATAAGACGGTTACAACCAACTTTTTCAAATCCATAATCTCGAATTGCACAAGCCGCTTCTGTTGCCAAACCTTGCCCTCAGTATTCTTTGGCAAGTAGATAGCCAATTTCAACTTCTTGCTGTCCATCCACCAACTGGAGACTTAATCCGCATCTACCAATAAATTTATTATCGGCTTTGTAAATGGTTGCCCACAAACCGAACCCGTTTTTATCGTAACAATTGATTATCCGCTCAACCTGTTGCTTTGTCTCTTCGTATGTCTGCTTACTGGGATAGAACTTCATAACAACAGGATCGGCGTAAATTGTCGCTAAGTCGTCCGCGTCATCTAAGGTTAAATGTCGCAGAATCAATCGCGGTGTTTCAGCTACAATCATCTGCTTTTTGATTTGCTGTTATCAACAAAATTATTCCCAAAAGTAACGCCTTTTAACGAGAAAAACAAGAGGGCGCAACTACTCTCGTGCCAAGTATAGTTGCCCTCTTGTTCAAATTAAATGTTTCCTCCAAACCCGGTTTCTTCTTTGAAACCGGGTTTCTTACTAAGAGCGCGGCGCAACCCAACTTGCTTAGCCTGTCCAGGCTAGTAGGGGCGCGGTCGGGGGAGAGGTTTTTGGTGTTAAAAAGATGATCCGGGCTGCGTGAGAAATTCTGCCTCTTCGGGTGTTGACTTTCGACCCAAAATCAGATTTCGATGGGGAAAGCGCCCAAAACGCTCAATTACCTCCAAGTGTCGAACTGCGTAGGAGATAGTGTCAGCACTATCAGGGTCATCACTCAGTTGCTTAAACAACTCCAGCGACTGACGCTGATGATTCAAATCTTCACTGTGTTCAAAAGGTAAGTAAACAAACCATCGCTGCACTGGTAGCAGTTCTTTATCAAAATTATTAACTACAGCATACTTTGCTGCTGCAAGTGCTTGCGGGTCTGTGGCAAAGGCTTGGGCAGTACCTCTGAAGATGTTGCGAGGAAATTGATCCAACAAGATAATTAAAGCTAGGCAACTCTGGGGTGAAGACTTCCAGTAATCTAACTGACCCGCAGCTGCTAGTTCGTAGTCTTGTCGGAAGCGAGTTTGTATCTCTTGGTCAAACTCCGGTTTTTTTGTAAACCATACCTGACGCGGTTTGCCATAACCCGGCTCATCTTCTCGTCCAAACCAAAAATCTAAAATCTCATTGACTTGTGACATCAGTTTTTCCTGGGTGCTGCTGAGGATAGATGTTATAAAATATACGTTCTATAGCTCGACAGGGCAGGGAAGGAGGAAGTACAGTTTCAGCTTAATAGTATTCATAAAGGATAGAGAGCTTTGAGCAAAGTTCTCGGTGGAAGAGTATTTATTTATCTCAGTGAAAATTAAATCTGGAAATTTGGGCATCCTAAGTAGGTAGGACGATATAGCTAAATTTGAGTTTAAATTCACAGCGACCAATCCACTTTTAATATATGAATCACATAGATAACCAAGAGCTACTGCAAAAATTTATCCAGCGATCGCCTGCTGCGATCGCCATGTTCGACCACGAAATGCGTTACCTGCTTTGTAGCGATCGCTGGCGGACAGATTTTAGACTAAGCGGGGATATCAGCCAGCGATCGCTCTATGAGACGTTCAGGGAAGTTCCTGAAAGTTGGAACGACCAACTCTTAACCATCGAAAAGGGTGATGAAGAATTTATCAGGCGTTTGGATGGGACTGGGGACTGGGTAAAGTGGGAAGCCCAACCGTGGACTACAAGTGCAGATGAAATCGGCGGTATCATTATATTTACAGAAATCCTCAGCTCGCGCAAATGGGCAAAATCGGCGCTCAGACAGAGAGAGCAAAACTTCCAGTTGCTAGTCGAAGGCGTAAAAGACTATGCAATTATTAAGCTGGATACCAATGGACACGTTGTCAGCTGGAACGCCGGAGCCGAAAGGATTAAAGGGTATCAGTTAGAAGAAATTGTAGGACAGCATTTTTCCTACTTTTACCCGCCTGAAGAGATTGAGCTGGGAAAGCCGGAGCAAAATTTAGAACTAGCAGCAAAACTTGGTCGGTGCGAAAACGAAGGCTGGCGGGTGCGTAAGGATGGTACGCGGTTTTGGGCAAACGTAGTGATTACAGCTTTGCACGACAGGGAGGGAAATCTGCGCGGCTTCTCGAAAGTGACGCAGGACATCACCGAGCGCAAACAACAAGAAGAATCCCTACGGTTGCTGGAGAGAGCGATCGCATCTAGTAGCAATGGCATCGCGATCAGCGACACCATCCAGCCAGACAACCCGATTATTTATGTCAATCCCCGTTTTGAGCAGATGACTGGATATGCTGCGGCTGAAGTTATTGGTATCAATTGCCGCTTCTTGCAGGGAACAGACACAAATCAACTAGCGAGCGCTCAACTTAGAATGGCAATTGCTGAGGGCAGAGAGTGTAGTGCAGTCTTGCGGAATTATCGCAAAGATGGCACCCTTTTCTGGAACGAACTCCGGATTTCCCCGGTACGCAATCCCCAAGGCAAACTGACAAACTTTATTGGTATCCAAACAGACATCACCTACCGGGTGGAAGCTGAAGCAGCCTTACGGCAACTCTTGCAACGGGAATTGCTTTTAGGAGCAATGCAAGAGCGAATTCGCCAATCTTTGAAACTAGAAGATGTCCTCAACACCACTGTAGCGGAAGTTCGACAAGCTCTCCATGCCGACCGAGCAGCTATTTACCGCTTTGAGCCAGATGGGAGTGGTACTGTAGTTGTGGAATCGCTGGGTATCGGGGTTTCATCAACATTAGGCATCAATATTCAGGAAAATTACCAGTTATGCGATCGCACCAGCTTATCCAATTTTAGTGATCCTCTTGCCACCCCGTACCTCACAGGTGAGATTCAAGCTATTGAAGATATTTACATAGCGGGTTTAGAGCAGGCTCATGTTCAATTGCTAGAGCGGTTTCAGGTCAGAGCCAATCTGGTAGTGCCGATTTTCCAAGAAAGCGTTGCCACATTGAGCAGGGATTCTCGTTGGCATCAGGGAAGGTGGGAAAATGGTTCTACTTCCAACCTTGCAACTGTTAAACCTTCAAACTCCAAATTATGGGGACTGCTAATTGTCCATCACTGTCATGGAACCAGACAATGGCAAAACTGGGAAGTACAATTTCTCAAGCAGCTTTCCGTACAACTAGCGATCGCTATTCAGCAAGCTAACCTTTTCGAGCAGCTGCAAGCTGAACTCGCCCGTACTCAATCCGCAGAAACAGCATTGCGCGTTAGCGAGGAGCGACTACAAGCAATTTTAGATAACTCCACCGCCATGATCTACGTCAAGGATAGGGAAGGACGATTTATTTTGGTCAACCGTCTATTCCAAACCCTATTCCATCTCGACCGAGAGCAGATAGTTGGCAAAACCAACCACGAAATTTTTCCCAAAGAAGTAGCTGACGCTTTTCATACCACCGACCAGCAAGTAATCGCATCTGGAACTCCGATAGAGTTGGAAGAAGTCGCACCTGTCGAAGGTGTTTTACACAGCTACCTTTCAGTCAAGTTTCCCCTACAGGATGCTACTGGTGTCCCTTATGCAGTCTGCGGTATCTCCACCGACATCACCGAACGCCAGCAAGCTCAAGAAAGCTTGCGACGCACTAATTCGCTTTTGAAGGCGCAGCAAGAAGCAGCACTCGATGGCATTTTGGTGATAGACGAGAACAGAAAAGTCGCCTCGTACAATCGTCGCTTCAAAGAATTGTGGCAAATCCCCGACGAAGTGATGAAGTCTGGGGACGACAGACAACTGCTAGGCTATGTACTCTCAACCCTGGTGCAGCCACAAGAGTTTATTGCCAAAGTCGAGTATTTATATGCTCATCCAACTGAATCTAGCCGCGATGAAATTTCCTTAAATGATGAGCGCATTTTTGACCGTTACTCATCCGCGGTGCTTTCCCCAGAAGGAGATGATTATGGCAGAATTTGGTACTTCCGAGATATCACAAGACGCAAACAAGCTGAAGAGGATTTGCACAAGTCTAACCAGCAAATCAACAAGATATTAGAAAGCATCAACGATGCTTTTCTTTCCTTAGATCGGGAGTGGCGGTTCACCTACATAAATTCACGAGCCGAGCAGCTTTTGTTGAGAACCAAGGATGAGTTAATTGGCAAAAATATATGGGATGAATTTCCAGAGGCTGTTAACTCCAACTTCTACTCGCAGTATCACAAAGCTGCTACCGAACAAGTCACGGTTGAGTTTGAGGAATTTTATTCACCATTAAACACCTGGTATCAGGTGCGAACTTATCCCTATGCCGATGGTTTATCAGTTTATTTCCACGATATCAACGAGCGCAAACAAGCCGAGACAGTACAGATACAGTTAAACGCATCTATACAAGAAAGGGAAGAAAGATTCCGAACCCTAGTTGCTAATATTCCTGGTGCTGTTTACCGTTGCGCCTGTGATGCTAACTGGACAATGGAGTTTATCAGTGATGCGATCGCAGGAATTTCTGACTACCCGGCTAGTGACTTTATTAACAATCAAGTACGCACCTTTGCCAGCATTATCTATCCCGAAGACGTGGCGATGGTGGAGAAAACTATTTTAGAAGGGGTGTCAGCAAAACAGCCTTACATTATCGAGTATCGGGTTATTCGAGCTGATGAAACTGTCAGATGGGTTTATGAAAAAGGTCAGGGTATCCTTAATAAGGAAGGAGAATTAATTCGCCTTGATGGGGCGATTTTTGATATCACTGAGCGCAAAGCTGCTGAGGCAGAATTACGCGATTTAGGATCTGCCCTGGAAAATGCCGTTGAAGGGATCTCGCGCCTAGACACCCAAGGGCGCTACCTGGCTGTCAACCGAGCCTACGCCAGCGCTGCTGGATACCAACCAGAAGAAATGATTGGTATGGAATGGCCCTTAACTGTACATCCTGAAGATGTAGAAAAGATGATAGCTGCCTATGAACAAATGCTCAAAGATGGCAAGGTAGAAGCTGAAGCCAGGGGTGTGCGTAAAGACGGCTCTATTTTTTATAAGCAATTAGTGATGATCTGTGCTTACGATTCGCAACGGCGTTTTATCGGACATCACTGCTTTATGAAGGACATCACTGAACGCAAAGCCGCTGAGGAAGCCTTGCGCCAAAGCGAAGTGTTACGCGAAAGCGAGGCGAAAACTCGCGCCCTTCTAGACGCTATTCCAGATGCGATGTATCGCATGAACAAAGAGGGCATTTTTCTAGATTTCAAAGCCGCTAAGAACGATCCTATGGAGATGAGTGCTGATGCTGTTGTTGGCAAAAATATTTATGATGTTTTGCCCATGAGTGTAGCTCAAGCTGCTTTACACTATAGCGCGATCGCTCTTTCCACCAACAAAGCACAAGTGTTTGAATATCAAATGCCCAAAGGCAAAAAGATTGAGACTTATGAGGCTAGAGTTGTAGTCAATGGACCGGATGAAGTGCTGGCAATTGTGCGCGATATTACTGAGCGCAAGGAGGTAGAGCGATTGAAAAACGAATTTGTCTCAATTGTTAGCCATGAATTGAGAACGCCGCTGACTTCAGTTCGCGGTTCTTTGAGTTTAATTAGTGGCGGCGTGGCGGGTGAAATTCCCCCACAGGCAAAAGCCTTGGTAGACATTGCTTATAAAAATAGCGAACGTCTGATCCTGCTGATTAATGACATTTTGGATATCGAAAAGATTGAATCCGGTAAAATGGATTTCCATCTCACGCCGCTGGATCTGATGCCATTAGTGCAGCAGGCAATAGACGTGAATCGTGGCTATAGCGAACAGTTTGGCGTGCAGTTGGTGTTGGAGCCGCAACTAACGGATGCTATGGTGAATGTAGATCGCGATCGCTTGATGCAGGTGATCACTAACCTGCTCTCCAACGCCGCCAAATTCTCTCCCCGCAATGGCCAAGTCAAAGTCTGTGTCTCCCGCTTAAACCCAGAAGATAGAAGTCCAGACTTATTGGCAACTGATAATATTTATCCTACCTATTGCCTCCTGCCTTCTTCCTCCTTCATTCGCGTTGCCATCACCGACCAAGGTACGGGCATCCCCGAAGAATTTCGTTCCCGGATCTTTAAGAAGTTTGCCCAAGCTGATTCCTCAGATACCCGTCAAAAGGGCGGAACTGGCTTGGGTTTGAGCATTTGCAAAGCGATTGTCGAAAAACTCGGCGGACAAATTGGCTTTACCACCACTACCAATGTCGGCAGCACCTTCTATTTTGACTTACCAGAATGGCAGGATGCACTTGTGCCAATTGTATCCAGCTCAAACTCATCTGACAGCCTCCGCATCTTAGTGTGTGAAGACGACCCTGATATTGCCCAATTGCTCTGGCTAATGCTAAAGCAAGAGGGTTTGAGCGCAGATATCGCTTATAGTGCAGCACAAGCCAAGCAGCTACTGGGCCAAAACCGCTATGCAGCAATGACAGTGGATCTGGCATTACCCGGTCAAGACGGTATTTCATTGATCCGCGAGTTGCGGGAGGCGCAAAACACCCACAGCCTGCCAATTGTTGTGGTTTCTGCCAAGGCGCAGCAAGGGCGGCAGGAATTCAACGGCGGCTTGGCGGTGATAGACTGGCTGGATAAACCAATCGATCAACAGCGATTGATGGCAGCAGTCCGGCAAGCAGTGCGACAACAAACTGGCACCCAGCTACAAATTTTGTATGTAGAGGACGATCCGGATTTAACCCAAGTCGTCTCAAAAATTTTGCAGACCCTAGCCGAAATTGACTCAGCTAAGAATCTTCAGGAGGCAAAATACAAGCTACGGACAAATACTTACGACCTGGTTATTCTAGACCTAAGTTTACCTGATGGTTCTGGTCTGGAGTTGCTACCTTACCTAAACAATCAGGCTCGCGTCCCGATTCCAGCAGTGGTTTTCTCTGCCAATACAGTTGGTATTGAAGCCGCGAATCATGTGGCTGCGGCACTCGTAAAATCCCGCACCTCAAATCAGCAACTGCTGGATACCATCAAATCCTTAATTGGGCGCAGTGACTCGATAAATACCCTTAAATAACCGTAGCCAGTTACGCTGACAAAATGCCAGATTAGAAATGCAAATTAAAAATGGCTAAGAAACTCTTAAATTTTTAATTTGTTTTCTTCAGCACACTCTTTTTTGGAAGTACAACTTAGAGAAACGCTTTGTCTACCCCACCTCTAAACCGGATTTTGTTTGTGGAAGATGACCCAGATATCCAAACTGTTGCCAGCTTGGGTTTGCAGGCTGTCGGCGGTTTTACTGTGCAAATATGTAGTTCTGGCAGTGAAGCAATTCAAGCCGCGCCAACTTTTGCCCCAGATTTGATTCTGCTTGATGTGATGATGCCGGGTATGGACGGTATTAGTACGCTAAAGGCTCTACGCGAACTAAGAGAAACTTTAACTACTCCTGTGATTTTTTTGACTGCCAAAGTCCAAACTCACGAAGTAGCTTCCTATAAACAACTCGGCGTTTTGGATGTAATTGCAAAGCCGTTTGACCCGATGACTCTTTCTGCAACTCTTAATCGCTTGTGGTCTCAGTACCATGTTTAATTCTGTGAAAAATCCACAAGAACAACTAAACGCCTTACGTATTGCTTACACGCAGCAACTACCAAGTCGAGTTGAGCAGATTGAAGCTATGTGGAATCAGCTGCTTGCAAGTTTGGAAAAGAGTATCGCAGTGGAGGAGGGGGAGAGTGGGAGAGTGGGAAAAGATAATACTAAATTCCTCTTCTCACCTCATCACCCCATCACCGCCTCACCGCCTCTGCCCCTCTCCGAAGCTTCCTCACTTTTGGTAACGCTGCACAACTTAACACACCGTCTGGCTGGATCGGGCGCTACATTTGGCTTTCTAACGTTAGGCAATGCCGCCCGAACATTGGAACTTGTTTTCAAAGCGATGCTGGAATGTGGGGATTTGCCAACTTCGGAACAGCAAGCACAAATTTTGGTGCTGCTAGGGGTATTGAAACACGCGGCGAGTGAAATTTGTTTACTGTCCACTCAAGAATTGTCGGTAAACCTGCCGCTGACACTTCCTCCCCTACCGGAGTCAGACAATCGGCTGATTTTTCTGGTTGAAGACGATCCGCTTTTGTCACAGGATTTAGTGTTGCAAATTGGTTGTTTTGGTTATGATGTTCGCGCCTTTAACGAGTTTGTTGAACTTCAGGACGCGATCGCTCAAACACCTCCAGCAGCAGTCATCATGGATGTGGTGTTCCCTGAAGACAATTTGGCAGGCCCGAAAACTATCACCCAAATCCAGAAAGGGCGCGAACAACCTTTGCCAGTTGTATTTATCTCTTGCAGAAACGATCTGACGGCGCGTTTGCAGGCGGTGAGGGCAGGTGGGAAGGCATATTTCCCTAAGCCAATTAATATCGGCGAGTTGATTGATGCTTTGGATTCGCTGACGGCACCGCAAACCCCAGAACCGTATCGAATTTTAATTGTTGACGATGATGCGTCTTTGGCTACTTTCTATAGCTTAACTTTAGAGCAGGCGGGGATGATGACGGTAGCGATCGCTGATCCTTTGCAGGTGATGCAGCCTTTGATTGAGTTTAGACCGGATTTGATTTTGATGGATATGTATATGCCGGGTTGCGATGGCTTGGAATTGGCATCGGTGATCCGTCAGCAACCTGCTTATATGGGGATTCCGATTGTGTTTCTCTCGGTAGAGACTGATTTTAATAAGCAGCTGACGGCGATTCAGCTAGGCGGGGACGATTTTTTGACTAAGCCGATTTTGCCACACCATCTGGTGGCGTCGGTGATGCCGCGAGTGCAGCGATCGCGTCTTTTACGTTCTGTGATGGTGCGCGATAGTTTGACGGGGCTACTTAATCATACGACTATCAAAGAGCAATTAAGTATTGAAGTGCAACGGGCTAGCCGGGAAAATACCACAGTCGCCTTTGCCATGATTGATATTGATGATTTTAAGTCAGTTAATGATACCTATGGGCATTTGACAGGCGATCGCGTTTTGAAAAGTCTCTCCCGTCTATTGCAGCAGCGTTTGCGTAAAACTGACATTACTGGTCGTTACGGCGGTGAAGAATTTGCTATCATCTTGCCGCATACAGATGGTCTAACAGCAGTCAAGGTGCTCAATCGCATCCGGGAAGGCTTTGCCAAAGTTCGGCAACAGTCTGAAGGTGCTGAATTTTCCGTCACTTTTAGCTGTGGTGTTGCTGTTTTTCCCAGCGTGGTTGATGCGACGCAACTCAATGAAGCCGCAGACAAAGCACTCTACGAAGCCAAACGACACGGACGAAATAAAGTTGTTATTGCTAATTCCTAATAGCTAATTGCTATTAGGAATCTCCTTAAATTAAAATAGGAATCGGCAGTCTCTTACCTTTCCACAGTAGTTTTTCCAATTCTTCCGGTGGTACAGGGCGACAAAACAAATATCCTTGGACTTCATCACAATTATGTTGGCAAAGAAAAAATACTTCTTCTGCCGCTTCTACTCCCTCAGCAATCACTTTTAAATTCAATTTTTGTGACATTTGAATAATTGCCATAGTGATGTTTTTACATCTAGCATCAGTGTTAATATTCCGGATGAAACTCCGGTCTATTTTTAGAGTAGAAAAAGGAAATTTTTTGAGATAACTTAAAGAAGAATATCCAGTTCCGAAATCATCAATAGATATTTCAATTCCTAAAAGCTTCAACTTATTTAATGTCTTGATAGCTGCTGATTCATTTTGGGTTAATACGCTTTCAGTAATTTCTAATTCCAAAAATTGCGGAGCCAGACCTGTGTTATTTAAGATTTCGACTATACTCTCACCCAAGTTTGCTTGATTGAATTGTCTGCATGACAAATTAACTGCCACTCGTAAAGAAGAAAAACCAGCGGTTTGCCATGCTTTAGTTTGAGCGCAAGCAGTTTTTAAAACCCATTCGCCAATGGGCATAATCAAGCCTGTTTCTTCTGCCAATGGTATAAATGTTGCCGGAGAAATTAGCCCTAATTCTGGATGTTGCCAACGTATTAACGCTTCTACCCCAACAATATTTCCGGTTTTTAATTCGACTTGCGGCTGATAGTATACCTGAAATTCTTCTCGTTCTAAGGCACGGCGCAAGCTAGATTCTAGGGCCAATTGATCGACAGAATCAGCCTGCATATCTGATGTGTAAAACTGATAAGTATTCCCCCCTTGCTTTTTAGCCCCGAATGTTGCTAGAGAAGCATTTTTAATTAAAGTGTCAATGTCACCACCATCCGACGGATAGCGCGAGATGCCAATGCTGGCGGTGATAAACACTTCGTGACCCTCCAGCATAAAAGGTTGAGAAATTGTATTTAAAATGTCGTGGATAACGCCAACATCTGATTTGGTTTTGTCATCAGTTAGAAGAATAATTGCAAATATATCGGCTTGCAAGTGAGCAACAAAGTCGCCGCTACTAACACACATTGTCAGGCGTTCGGCCACAGACTTAAATAGCAAGTCGCCTAGTGTATAGCCTAGAACGTCGTTGACGCGGCTAAATCTATCTAAACTAATAGATAGAATACTAATAGAAGATTGGCTTGGTAACTTGTCTATATGAGCAATCACTTGATAGAACTGTTCTTGTAGTGACAAGCGATTGGGCAGGCCGGTCAAGTTATTATAATATACCAGGTGATTGACTTTTTCTTCTGTATGTTGTAATTCAGTTGAGTAATGTTCAAACATTACTGTTTGTTTTTTGAATCTAGCAGCGATCGCGCCCAATAATTCATCTCTGGTAAACGGTTTTGTAAGATAATCATCAGCCCCCAGTTCCATACCCTGACGTAGATCGGATTTGGTAGATTTGGCAGTTAGAAAAATAAAAGGAATCATAGCCGTGGCTGGATTTTGACGCAGTTCTCTCAATACACCGTATCCATCCAGTTCCGGCATTGTGACATCACAAATAATTAAGTCCGGTTGGTTTTTTATTGCCAATTTTACCCCGACTTTACCATTTTCTGCGCCTATCACATCGAAATTCTCAGCTATTAGAAGGGCGCTCATTCCAGCTAAAACTGGTTCTTCATCTTCAATAACTAAAATCTTGTTCATTTTTGCCGGTTTCTCCCTGACCCTGTTAAGTTTTTATTGATATGGCAACTTGACTACAAACTTCGTTCCTAGCCCTAATTGACTGTTTACGCTAATTTCTCCTTGGTGTAATTTAACACATTCTTTAACTATCGCCAGCCCCAATCCAGTGCCGGGAATAGTACCTACATTAGTAGCCCGATGGAAGCTTTCAAATAAATGTTGTTGGTCTTCTATGGGAATACCGATGCCCTCATCTTGGACTTCAAAAACTAATTTTTCATTTTGAAAATAATAGGAAAAATTAATTACACCTCCTTGGGGAGAATATTTCATAGCATTTGAAAGTAAGTTTGTAAAAATTTGCCGCAAAAGTTGTTCATCTACATAAACTTGTTGAAAGCAGCTAGAGCTTTGCAACATAATAGTCTGTTGGCTACCTGCTGTAAGTTGCATTTCGCTCACTAAGTCGCGGCAGAAAACATCTATATTTAGAAACGTTGGACTAAATTGTAGTTTTCCAATTTCGGCTTTCCCGATGATTAAAACATCATTTAGCAGATTAGTCATATTTTTGATAGCAGTTTGAATGCGGAGAAAATACTGGCGTTTTTGCTCCTCATCCCACTTATGGTGATAGTGTTCTAACAATTCGGTATAAAGCAAAATAGTGCTTAGGGGAGTACGGAACTCATGGGAAACCATTGAGACGAAGCGAGATTTTAGTTCGTTGAGTTCTTTTTCTTTTTCCAGTGATGAACGGATTTCTGAGTCGGCTTTTTTGCGCTCAGTGATGTCGCGACTTATGCCGCGATAACCTTGCAGTACACCTTGGCATTCAAAAACAGGCGAACCGCTGCTTTCTAAAACAATTGAGTGACCGTTTTTGTGAATTACAGTTTTTTCTAGGTTGGAGAAGGGTTGCTGTGCAGAAACATAGTAGTTGAGAACTGATTGAAATCGGTTTGCCTCATCCGGCAACATAAAATTGAAAGTAGTCTTACCAAGAATTTCCCCAACTTGATAGCCTGCAATTTCAGAGGCTTTTGGGCTGACGTAGGTAAAGACACCATTGCTATCAATTTCCCATACCCAATCGTTGGTTTGTTCGACAAGATTGCGATACTTCTCCTCACTCTCTCGTAGTGCTTGCTCGGCTTGCAGGCGTTCGGTGATGTCAGTAAAGATGGCAATTGACCCAACAACTTGACCGGAAGTATCTTTGATGGCATCTGTACGGAGGGAAATTTGGATGATGCAGCCGCTACGCGATCGCATCTCTACTTCACCTCTCCAAGATTTGCCGCTCCTGACGGTGGCGAACACCTCTTGGTTAACTGCTTTTTGGGTGAACAGTAGCGCTAGACCTCCAGAGGTGTCCAATTCATCCAATGCGTAGCCGAATAAGTTGCGAAAAGCTTCATTAATATAGATGGGTTCAGCATTTACACCAGATATCCCAATAGCATCGCTAGATTTTTCCACAGCGGCGCTGATGCGTAAAAGAGTCTGCTGTGCCGACTTGCGTTCGGTGATATCTTCTGCAAGCCCGGTGATGCGGCAGATTTCTCCGGCGGCGTTCCGGACGGGAAAGGCGCGATCCCAGATCCAGCGAACCGAACCATCGGGGCGCACAATTCGATATTCTTCGTTTAAAGTCCCTTGGGGATTGTTACGAATGAGAGCAAGGATGCGATCGCGATCCTCTGGATGGATTGATTCCACCCAAGATTTAGGTTCCTGATACAAACTCTCGCAGGTGCGACCCCATATTTTCTCGAATGCGGGGCTGATGT
Source organism: Microcoleus sp. FACHB-831 (assembly GCF_014695585.1). NCBI lineage: Bacteria > Bacillati > Cyanobacteriota > Cyanophyceae > Oscillatoriales > Microcoleaceae > Microcoleus > Microcoleus sp. FACHB-831. Next base: position 113,945 of record NZ_JACJON010000058.1, read on the forward strand.
AGATAACCTGGCTGTTATCAGGGTTAGTCATCCAGAACACTTCATCAATATTTTCTGCCAGCTGGCGGAACCGTTCCTCACTCTCTCGCAGCGCCAACTCCGCAAGTGTGCGTTGTTGGTACATAGATATTGCCGTTGCTGCCGCTCGGAGAATATCCACATCTGATGAAGCCCAGGAGCGAGCTTCATGGCAATTATCAAAGCCAATAAAGCCAAACAACTTATCATTAACAATCATAGGCAAAACTAAAATCGAAAGAATCCCCTGCGGTTCTAAAATCTGACGCTCTGACTCTGGAAATTTCGCCACTACCCCAGAAACGATTTTCCCCCGCGCCAATAGGTTAGCCCAGCGAGGAAAATAGTCATTATAAGAGAGGTTTTGCAGCAAAGGATTGTCAATTTCGGGGTTGACACCCTCGGCGCACCACTCGGCACGCTGACTCATCCGCAGACAACCCGATTCATCTGTGTGGTTCTCGAACACGTAAATCCGGCTGGCACGCGAAACCGCCCCCAGCGTTTTCAACACCTGTTTGTAGCAGCTTTCTTTGTTGTTGGAAACCAATAACCGACGCCCAATTGCAACCAATGCTGCCCAGTGGCGTTCGCGCTTTGCCAGTGCTTTCTCAGCGGCTTTGCGTAGAGTGATATCCCGACCGACTGCCTGGAATTCGACAAACTGACCAAATTCGTTAAATATTGCCCGGTTTGTCCACTGCTGAATGCAAATCTCCTTGCTTGGCATTACTACCTGATGTTCGTAACTCAGTACTGATTTTTCTGGGGTAAGAAAAGCCATTTCCTGTGTTATCCATTCTTGCTTCTCTTCTAACATAAAGGGAGCAAAAGTTTGCCCGACTAACTCTTCGGGCTGTTTGTTGAAGAAACGACAGTAAGCGTCGTTGACGAAACTTAGGGTTCCGTCAGGCAAAAAGCGACAGATCATTTCCGTTTGATCTTCAACAACTGCACGATATCGCGCCTCACTTTCTTGCAGTGCAACTTCTGCTTGTTTACGCTCAGTAATGTCGTGGAAGTAAACGCTTAAGCCATCTTCATAAGGATAAACTTGTAACTGATACCAGGTATTTGATGACCCATAAAATGTCTCAAAATGAATTGTAATATTTTCGGATACAGCTTTGTGATATTGCTTTATTAAGCTAGAATTAGCTACCTCTGGCAACTCGTCCCAGATACATTTGCCAATTAATTCGTCTCTGGTTTTTAATAAGTACTGCTCGGCTTTTGAGTTTAAGTAAGTGAAGCACCACGATTTATCGAGGGCAAAAAAAGCATCTGTGATACTTTCTAAAATTTTAATAGTCCGCTGATTTGACTTTTCTAATTCTGCTTCGGCTCGCTTGCGTTCAGTGATATCAAAGATTGCCCCGTCGAGCCAAAGTACGCTCCCATCATCACCAAAGAATCCTTGACCTCTATCATAGACCCATCTGATGCTGCCATCTGCTCGAATAATCCGATATTCAGCGAGAAACAGTTGTCCCTCTTTCACGGCTTTCAAAACTAAATTTTCACAATTGGCTGTGTCTTCGGGATGAATAATACTAGCGAAAGTGCGAATTTTGTTGTGAATAAAGTCACTAGGTGGATAGCCAGAAATTTCTGCGATCGCATCGCTGATAAACTCCATTGTCCAGTCCGAATCGCAGCCAGAGCGATAAACTACGCCGGGAATATTGGAAACTAAGGAGCGGAACCGTAGTTCGCTTTCCTGCAAAGCAAATTCAGCTTGCTTGCGCTCCGTGATATCGTTCAGCCTACCGGAAGTACCCAATATCGCATTGTCGTCAGCCAATGTCAGACTTACATGAACCTCAATCCATCTGTAATCACCATCTTTTGTCAAGTACCTAATCTCATGTTTGCAATATTCTTTCTCTCGATTAATCAATAGTTGAAATAGCTCTATATTATGTTGGCGCTCCTCAGGATGGATATAATTTAGAAAATTTGTATCGATGCTTTCTTCGATGCTGAATCCAGTAATTTCTGTCCATGCAGGATTTAAAAATGTCCATATACCTGCTGTATCTGTCTGGAAAAATACTTCTTTAACGTTGTCAACAACCGACTTATACTGTCTCTCTCTTGCTAAGAGAGTCTTAAAACTATCCTGCTCCTCGGCAACTTTAACTGATAGGGTTTCATAAGGTTTTTTTAGGTCATTTGCAGGCGTTTCTACTGGAATTGCTAATTTTTCCTCTGCCTGTTGCCAGCTTGCTTCTAATTGCTGGTGTCGGCTTGCGTTTGGGGCTATAATCCCGATTTTATCGCTACCTTTTGAGCTATCCTGGGTGACGCTGCTCAAATTTTCCCCTTTCGGAGATTTCAAATTGGCAAATGTAGAATTAAGATTTGAAATTTCTTTTTCCAGCACTCGGCAAATACTTTGAGGGGTGATTACTCCCAATATTTGATCGCGTTCGCCTACTATAGGCAGATGGTGAATTTGATGTTGTTGCAATAGTGAAGATAATATAAAAATATCCGGTAAATTTGATATATTTAGAGTAATAACGGGTGCCGTCATCACATCAGCAACTTTAACATTTTCTAAAGAACTTTGTGCTAGGTTAAGGGGTATAATACTATGCTCGCTAAACAACCCAACTAACCGGGATTCCTCCATCACTAAAGCACACCTGCTCGAATCTCCAGACTGAAGACTAGCTATGACTTCTGGTAGAGGGTTGTCACGAGCAACAGTTAACAAGTGACGGTCAATTGCTTGTTCTAAAACTAAAGAACAATTGGGCTGGTTGTGGAGTTGCATAACAGTAAAGATTAAAATGCCCTGTTCGGGTGTCTTCAGTTTGTTGAGAGGGGAGATAAGATTAAAAAATGTAGTGGATTTTAACTAATTTTTGTGTTTGCTGCTAAATAAAAAAAACTTACAGCTTTTGTCTGCACAAAAAAGCAGTAGAAAATTAGATATTTTTGGCTTACATTTGGTAAGCTTACGGGAAAAGATAAAAGAAAAAATCTCTACTTAGAGTAAGTTTATAATTTTTACTCAGGAATGCCAACCAAGGATGCGATCGCGATCGCATCCTTGGCTGACAAGGAACCCCCAATTACCAATCCAAAATCCAAAATGGTATTATCCGTTACCATCGCCGACGTGGAAGCTGCTGCGGTGCGCCTTAGCGGTATTGCCCACCGTACACCTGTGTTGACCTCAAAAACTGTCAATCAGCGCACAAACTCCCAGGTGTTCTTCAAGTGCGAGAATTTTCAACGCACAGGTTCGTTTAAGTTTCGGGGTGCGTACAATGCAATGGCGCAGTTATCAAAAGCACAAAAGCAAAGCGGCGTTTTGACGTATTCATCGGGAAATCATGCCCAAGCGATCGCGCTTGCTGGACAACTGCTAGGCATTCGCACTACCATCATCATGCCTGATGATGCACCAGCAGTGAAGCAAGCCGCAACTCGCGGTTATGGTGCTGAAGTAATTTTGTACAATCGTCAGGAAACGACGCGGGAAGCTTTGGCGAAAGATATGGTCAGCGATCGCCATCTCACCCTAATTCCCCCCTACGATCATCCTCATGTGGTAGCAGGACAAGGTACAACAGCTTTAGAACTGATTGAGGAAGTTGGAAAATTAGACTTAGTGCTAGTTTGTTGCGGTGGCGGTGGTTTATTATCCGGCTGCGCGATCGCTACCAAAGCTTTTTCACCCAATTGTCGAGTCATCGGCGTAGAACCCGAACGCGCCGACGATGCTACGCGATCGTTTCACACCAAAACGCTGCATACTGTTACCAATCCTGACACCATCGCCGATGGCGCACGCACCCCCTGTTTAGGGAAAATTACCTTTCCGCTGGTGTTGCATTATGTTGATGATATGGTGACAGTTTCTGAAGAAGCCATCCGCAGCACCATGTTTTTCTTGTGGCTCCGCCTAAAGATTGTCGTAGAACCCACAGGCGCTTTAGCAGCAGCTGCTTTACTTTCAGGAGTTGTTACAGATGCAAAGATTGGTGTCATCATCACTGGGGGAAATGTGGATATGACACAAATTGGTAACATTTTCCTAGCCCGCTAAATGTAACACTAAGAGATAATGCAGGCAACAGTTGAGCAACTTTCTGAGATTCGGGTTTTTGTGGATCTAACTCCTGCGGAATTAGAACATTTACAACCTTACACCCAAGTACAGAAATATAGCAAAGGGGAGATAGTCTTACATGAAGGCGATCGCTTACCTCCTAAACTATACGCCCTGCTGGGTGGCTCTTTGCAAATCACCAAAACTGCAACAACAGGCAAAGAAACGATTCTGCGTACCCTACCACCGGGGGAAATTTTCGCTGCACCTGCCTTATTGGGTGATGGAATTTCTCCGGCGATGGTAACAGCTGAGCGTGATTCAATAATTCTTACAGTACAACGAGATGCCCTCTTAGAGGCAATTAGGCAAACCCCAGAAATTTCCTTGCGAATGCTGATGGTTTTCAATTCTCGATTGCAACAACTCCATGACACAGTGCATGGATTGGTTTCTGAAAGGGCAATTGTACGCTTAGCGCGGTTTATTCAGTATTTTGCATCTCAAGGAACTGAATCAACCCCCACTGGCGCATCTTTGAAGGTGAAGCTTTCCTATTATCAAATAGCGCGGAGTATTGGCATCACTTACGAGGAGTGCGTGCGAATGTTCAAGAGTTTGAAGTCGGTTGTGACTTACAGTCGCGGTGGTAAGATTACAGTGTTGGATGCGGAAAAATTAGAAGCGATCGCTTCCGGCACCTCAGAACTCCATGCTTGAGAGAGTGCGAAATGGAGGTTAGCGGACTCGAACCGCTGACATCCTGCTTGCAAAGCAGGCGCTCTACCAACTGAGCTAAACCCCCGAAATTTCAGTAGGAACTAAACCCACTTTTGTTATAGTAGCTCATATCTTTGGATGAGTAAAGGGGGTAAAGGAAAAAATATCTAGACGCAAGCCATCGTAAAGCTTCCTTTGTTAGGTTAGATGGGAAACTAGAGGAAAATATTTCTACTCCTTCGGGTGGAGGGGGAAAATGAGCCAAGTTGTTGTAACTTTCTATAAATTCGTCAAGTTGCCGGACTTTGCCGAGAAGCGATATCCCTTGTTATTGCACTGCGAAGCACAGGGTATTAGAGGGACGATATTGCTTGCAGCAGAAGGCATTAACGGGACGATTGCAGGATCGCGTCAGGCAATTGACTCGGTGCTATCGTTTTTACGTTCAGATCCCCGTCTGGTTGACTTAGAGCATAAAGAGTCTTATGCCGATTCTCCACCATTTGATCGGATGAAGGTGCGGTTGAAGAAAGAAATTGTCACCTTGGGATTGCCCCAAATCGATCCAAGCGATCGCGTCGGCACCTATGTCAGTCCGAAGGAGTGGAATGAGCTGATTTCAGATCCAGAAGTAACGATTATTGACACCCGCAACGATTATGAGGTGTCTATTGGTAGCTTTAAAGGAGCGCAAAATCCCAAAACTGCCTCATTCCGCCAATTTCCCGACTATGTTCGCAGCGACCTCAATCCGAGCAAACATAAAAAAGTTGCTTTATTCTGCACTGGCGGCATTCGCTGCGAAAAAGCGACATCATTCATGATGGCTCAAGGGTTCCAAGAGGTCTATCACCTCAAGGGCGGCATTCTCAAGTATTTAGAGGAAATTCCACCAGAAGAAAGTCTGTGGGAAGGGGAATGTTTTGTCTTTGATCAACGTGTCGCTTTACGTGAGGGTTTGGAGATAGGAACTCATGAAATGTGCCCTAGTTGCGGGCATCCTATCTCCGAAGCCGATAAAACTTCACCTCATTATCAAGAGAATGTTTCTTGTCCCTACTGTTGCGATCGCCCAGTTTGACACAAGAGCGGTATTCAACAGCACCCCAATTTCCAAATCGACGAGGAAGTCAGATGTACGACTTGACGAGATTCACTTTAAGGGACATGGTGGAGTGCGGGTTGGCTCTACGCCAGTTCGGCTTGGGGGCTGAAAGTATGGAAGAGGCGAGTAACAGAATTGTTAGGTATCTTTACGAAAATTTCTGTACTAAGTCAACTGGTGAGAAATCTTGCGCCCTCGTCCGTTTGTTCAAAACTCACCCTTATGAAGACTTAGAAGCCGAACTTGCCGAGTATGCCCGTAGTATGTTGGGCGACTATCCCCCTTTGCCTGCCATGAAGTGCATGACTCCACTGGCAACGGTAGGAGAACAAACGGAATGGAACTCAAGACACACATCCGTTGGACACAAGGCTATTCCACTGGCAAGCGAATCTGTAGTTGCTCAGATGCCGATGATCTCACAACTCATCAGACAGCTTGGCTTAGATATAAAAACAGTTATCAACCCTGACCCGAATCTTTTAGTAGAAATCGAGCAAAGGAAATACAACGTTTTCTATGTGCCTGAAGCGATTGGCAACCCCTATATTCCCGCCCAAGACTCCTTTGTGATTCCATTCGGAATCAAGTCTGTATTGGGGTTTGGTGGTCTATTGCCTTCGGGCAATCTGTTTGCAATCATCATGTTCTTGAAAGTCCAGATTCCTCATAGCACGGCTCAGATGTTCAGCACTCTGGCGCTGAACGTAAAGACAGCACTGCTGCCCTTCGATCGAGGAGCTGTCTTCGCTCAAAAAGATGAATCTGCTCCAGCCTCTAGGCAAATATTCACAAGAAACACTGAGCGGGAGCTAGCGCAGCTTAAATCCCAGGTAGTGACTTTAACGCAGTTGCTTGATGTTTTTGAGAAATCGATCTTAGTACAATCCGATCGACTCGAACAAGCCATAGAGCAACTGGCGGACTCCGCGCAAAAGTCAGAAGAGTTATTGCTCAATATTTTGCCAGAGGCAATCGCCAAGCAGCTCAAACAAAATCCAGCTGCGATCGCTGAACAATTCAACGAGGTGACAATTATGTTTGCCGATCTTGTTGGGTTTACGCCCCTATCGGCTCGCTTAAAACCGATTGAGCTGGTTAACTTACTCAATCAGATTTTTTGCACCTTCGACGCACTGGCTCAACAGTTGGGATTAGAAAAAATCAAGACGATTGGCGATGCCTACATGGTAGCCGCTGGGCTACCACTTCCGAGAGCCGATCATGCCGAAGCGATCGCAGATATGGCACTGGCAATGCAAGCTGCGATCGAGCGCTTGCGAACCGAAGGAGGTGTGAACGTTCAAATTCGCATTGGCATTAATACAGGCATTGTCATCGCTGGAGTCATTGGCACGAAGAAATTTATCTATGACTTGTGGGGAGATGCCGTTAATATTGCTTCGCGCATGGAGTCTTCCGGTCAAGCAGGAAGCATTCAGGTGACGGAAGCCACCTATGAGCGACTCAAGGATAAGTATGTGTTCCAAAAACGAGGAGCTATCAAAGTCAAAGGGAAGGGAGAAATGGTGACATATTGGCTCGTTGGCTCCTTTGCAAGTACAAGGGTTGGGGCTTAGTGAGAGCAAAGGTTATTGCCCGGAAGAGTGAGAGACAGTTGCTTTATTCTGCACTGGCAGCATTCGCTAGGGACTCATGAAATGTGTCCCAGTTGCGATCATGCCATCTCGGAAGCTGAAAAAACTTCCCCTCATTATCAAGAAGACATTTCCTGTCCCTATGGTTGCGATCGCCTCACGCCAGAGAAACCAGTACGATAGGAAGCAACAACATTACTGCTGAGATTAACTGCTAGAGCCTACGCTACTTGCAGCAGAATTTCTCTTTGCTTCATAGAAGCGGCTGGCAACATATCCTAGAGAGTAAATCAAACTAGCGTTACTCGACGCTCCAACCACAGCACCGATTACAGGGATGAGTTCCACAAAACTCAGCCCGCCTTTGAGGACTCCAGAACTTCCCACAGACAAACCGAAAATTACCAAGACTTCGCCCCGGCGTGTGGGATCTTTTAGCGGAAATCCGTATGCCGCAGCAATGCGATAAATCATCTCAGATTGCAGTGCTGCGATCGCAGCTAGCTCGATCCCGAACAAAGCAAGCGCTAAAGGAGGCAAAAAGTTAGTAGCTAATCCAATTCCCCCCGCTTTCAGGGCAGTATCGACCATTATTCGGTTAGCCAGTTGCTCAGGTTTGTCTAGAGGATATTCTTGTCGCAGCTTGTCTACCTCATTCTGAGCCTTCTCGACATCAACCTGACCGAGGGCAGTCATTAACACATTAATGCCTGGTACTTTGGCAGCATATTTGATTAACGGATTTTCAGCGATAGGAGTAACGATTCTGCCTACCGTTTCCGTCCCCTGCTCCACGAATTGCACAGCCGCAGGTACCGCCGACTTGCTGACAGCAGTGGTAGTATTTGTAATCTCTTCTGCTGTAACCATTGCTACATTAGAACCCCACTTAGCGGCACAAGCAGCCATTTGAGTTGCTGTAGCGATCGCTTCACTCATTTGGTCTGTGGATGAACCTTGTCTGTTCTTTACTGGCATAGTTTCAGTTAATATTTTTACATCTTTTAATTAACTTACACTCAATAACACCAAGGAATTATCTACCCTCTGATAGTAATTTGATGCTCTGGCGAATGACATAGAGCGATCGCTTTCCTTTAATGCAGAGGGGGGAAGATGCGATCGCGCTTATCGTTGCACAATAGGGAAGATGCGATCGCTTTCCTTTAATGCACAATAGGGAAGAAGCGATCGCGCTTATCGTTGCACAATAGGGAAGAAGCGATCGCGCTTATCGTTGGACAATAGGGAAGAAGCGATTCCCTGCGGGATAGCTTTGCTGCACGCAGATTCTACTTATGTGAAAAACTTCCTTAGAAAATTCAATATTTTAGAAGTTTTAATGAAGTTTGGGCTGCCGTCATTGACGGCTTCAGAAATAGTAGCTTTAAATAGAGCTAACTCGTGTTAAATGCTACAAGGCTAGAGCGTAATTGCACAGTAGTTCCAGGAAATTTAAGAGACGAGCGCGTCCATTAAATCTGAGCTGCTTTGTACGGAACCTGGTCATGGCTAGTAGTTATCTAGGGAATTTTTGTACTAAGCAAACAGATGTTCAAAATTAACATTCAGGAAATAGAAGCTGTAGCTTCAACGTTTCAAGAAACCGCATCCCAGGTTGTATCGACTACTCAAAGTGCAGTATCAGAAGCACTCTCAACAACCCAAGAGGCGACAAGTAGTGCAATTCAACAGGTTTCCAACTCAGTCACTTCTATAGCTTCAACGTTTCAAGAAACCGCATCAGAGGTTGTGTCAGCTACTCAAAATGCAGTATCAGAAGCGTTCTCAATAACACAAGAAGCTGCGAGTAATGTAATTATTGAAGCTCAACTGGCTTCTAGCTCAGTCACTGGCGCTGCAACAATTGCTGCACACGAGGCATTCAAAGTTGCTCACAACATTAAATTTGAGAACTTACCCCACAATTTGCAACTTAAATTTCACCGAGCTGGAGTACGCGAAGGTATTCGCAATGTTCAAGAAGCTGCCAAAGTGTATGAGACAATTCCAGCACAAATTCGCGCTCAAGGATATGAAGCGATTCGCGAGTTTTGCAACGATAAAGATTGGAGCCATATAAAAGCGCACGTCAACGGTGGAGGAAAAGAAGCTTCAAACGGTATCTTCGAGAACTTCCGAATCAACCGATCTCGTGGTGGAGTTGATATGACTCCTGAAGAACTTGCAGCAGCACGTAAGGTACTTGGCGATGCAGCTTTCAAAGCAAGTGTAGAGCAAGTGATTGGAGCTGCTGTTCAAGGTGCTTTGGTAGCAGCAGTTATTGAACTTGTATTCTCAACTCTAGAGAATTCATTGTCCTTTGCTGAAGGGAAAATTACGCAAGAAGAGCTAATTCGTAAAGTTGCAGTGGCAACAGCAACAGCTGGAATCGCTGGTGGTGTAATTACAGCTATTTTGATGTGCATCTGTATGATTTTCCCACCAATTGCTGCTCTACTTGGTTACGCTGCTGTTCCTCTTGCAGTGATTGGTATCGGCTTCATGTGCGTTCGTGCCTGGGAAATCTTCATCCGTGCTGATAAACTTTTTGGAATTACTGAAGAACTGGGAAAATTTACCCAAAACATTGAGCAAACAATTTTAAATTTTGACGCTTTGTGATCAGCGATCGCTCTTTGTCAAATTCAGTTTATACGCGCTCGGCTCCTCCCAAAAAATCCCCAACTTAGAATAAACGGTGGGAGCGATCGCATTTATCATTGCAGAAGATTGGCAACTCAGTTATCCTTGCGGTTGATTGTGCATTCCGCACTTGAAGATCGCACCCTACAATACCAATGCGATCACGCTAATTAGTTAACCGATAATCCTAGAAGTATTTAAATATGATAGAAAATATGGTTGCTGGCGCATTTTATCCTTTAACCGGCTTGTTTGAGACTATTCTCAAAGAAGTTTATGCTGAAAAACAAAGAAAGCATGAACAACGGATGAAAGAACTTCAAATTATTGCTGATTCGAGCCTTCGTGATGCCTATGTGCAACAGCTTTTACTGGATAAATTTCTTGCTCCTGTTGACAATGCACAGCATGAAATTCAAAATACAGCTAAACACGCACAGTATTTAGCGGAAACCTTTAACTATTACCATCAAGATCATCGTGCGACAAAAGAAGAAGCAAAAGAAATATGTTACCAACTTCGGCTATTAGCAATTAAGATATCTCAAATAGATTCACTCTATGAATTAAAAGTTATTTATCAAGCAGCTACTCTGTTTGTTTATCAATTGTCAAGGTTTAAACACGAAGATCGAAAATACTCTTTAGAGCGAGCGCTCCGCAAAAACATATTAGATGTATTAAATACTTGCATTGCTGTTGAGACAAATTTTCAAAGACGAGTTAGTTTTATGGGTGTTGATTGAGGCTAAAATCGCCAGAACAAGTTAGGGCGGTTAAGCTTTTGATGAGTGGTTTGATTCCCTTCGAGATACCAAAACTAAAACCTAATCAATAAGAGACTCAACCGCGTTAGTCTTAGCAATTTGGGAGATTATCGCTAATTATCGGCAACAGATACAGCAAAACTCCCCTTAATAAGGGGAGCAAACTTGCGATACCAAACAATTCAACTGGTAGTAGAAATATTCTGGGTGCTGACTACGACATTTCTACTGGCTCTTTTTCTGCCTGCTGTGCAATGTTAGCAGTACGCTCGTCAATGGCAGCTCTAATTGATTCCGGTAGAGGTAGTTTGTTGGCGCTGTGAGGACTTTGGAAAGTTTGTTGAGCGTCGGGTTGCTGACAAGCAATCATTGTTTTGACGTGTTCTAATTCGTCATCTCGGATAGCAAAAAACACATCATAGAGATTTTCGATGTGGGGACGACGTTGTTGCGGATCGCGCATAGTTTGAAATTCATCAAATAGATACAGGTCGCCGTTATGGTAGTAATCGATGGCTACGTCTGGGGCTGGCAAAGTTTTAAGTTCCTCGCCATGCTCTTTCAGAAAAGTGTCATAAGTGTGGTATGCGTGTTCTTCCACCTGTTGCATGAAGTTATAAGCAGACCGGGGAGACACCATATATACCAAGACAATAATCCAGTAGTAAACGAAGGCTCCCGTATGAGCAACAAAGCGATCAATCCAGTATTTATTACCACCAAGTGACTCGGCAATTAGTAGGTGATGTAATTCGTTCCAAGATTCGGCAAAGTGAACTTTTAGCCAGTCAGCCTTACGCCACCAACCCATAGTTTCATATAGGTGCAGAACTGAGGTGTAGGCGAAGTAGGGAACGCGAGCAACTGTTTCTAAGACAAAAAATCGCGGATATACACGAGTGCGATAAAAAGTGTTCAACAGTGCTTCTAGGAAATTCACGAGGAGTCTGATCATTTTAGTATCCTCTTACTCTTTTCTTTATGGAAATCCTGGGATTTACTATCGCCCTCCCTCTTCAGAAGTAACTAATCCTGAAATGGTACATCTTATACAGTAGAGGGCGATAGTAATTAGACTTGCGATCGCACGGCACACCATCCCTAAGATTGTAGAGCCTAAATTAATAGTATCTCTCTATTTCGGCTGATGCAGCTTGAGGGAAAAAATGGTGAAAAAAGTACCAGTGCAACAGTCCTCAACAAAAATTAGACAGCAACTAAACGAGACTGAGCCTCTTCACGGGCGGCGACAACTAGAACTAGACAAAGGGCTGCGATCGCTTGTTGCCATTCTTGACGCACTTGGGCATCTTCTACACCGTCAAACAACCCCACTAAGCGAGGAATTGAGGCTTCCAAAGCTGGACGCGGAACTGGACGATGCAGTTCCACTAAGCGCGTCAGACTTTCCTCCTGTTTCAGAAAATTAACAACCCATTTGGTAGTATGGTCAGGGCTATCTGGAACACGCTTCAGTCCTAATTCGTTTTTCAGCCAATTATAAAAGGGTGGCAATTCATTGGCTAAAACGGCGGCAGCGGTGGGTAAAGTTTTTTGCAGCAACCCAATATTTAAACTGTCGAGTTTCTCCTTAAAATCAGGTGTTTTGAGTAACTCCTGCAACCGTAATGAAAGCATTTTTTCTAGGTCGGTTTGGGAGAGATTGAGGTGTTCAGTAAAAGTGTTAAGCATGATCGTCTATTGGTTTGCTACTACAGATATTATGGCGTTTGAGAAGAGTTAGCAACTATGAGCTACCTCAGTTTTCATGTGAATGATGTTCAGAAAGTGTTAGCAAAAACGCTAGATTTTCCTGAGCCTGTAAAGCATGGGGCGCATTAGCAGGCATGAAGACGAATACACCTGCTTCGAGGGAAATTTCTCTTCCCTCTAAAGTCAGAATTCCTCGTCCTTCGATAACCGTGACAGTGGCATTGCGAGTTGATGTGTGTTCGGCAATTTCAGTGCCGGTTGCTAAACAAAAAAGCGTATGTTGACAGTTGTTGTCTTTTATCAGTACCTTGCTCAAAACTCCAGATTTTGGATACTCAATCTGCTCCCGAAGATTACTAACGAAAGATGTGCTATTTGTTGTTATGGAAGCCATAATTAATTTTCCACCTGAATAGTTGATTTGGTTAATGAACAAAGAATGGGGACTAGGGACTAGGGGCTGGGGACTAGGGACTAGGTAAGATTCTTCCCAATCCCCAATCCCCAGCTACGCGATCGCGCACACAGCGATATATCCCAACTCTTGCTGGTATTGGCTGAAAACGCGACGCATTTCCAGAACTCGGCTGCGAATAGCAGGTTTAGTTAACACATTCCACAAAATACGTGCCGTATTCAGCAACCCTTCATCCCGCAAGATTTGCCGCAGATTTAACAATGCCATTGCTCCAGTTTGATGCTGCTTTACCTCTAACCCAGCGGTGGAAAAAGCAGCTATCCAATTGGTTTCTGATAGAGGTGTGCTATTGATGCGAATTACCTGCGCCAAATCGCGGTGAATTTGTTCTTCGCGATCGCGTGCTAAAAGTTCATGAGAGAGAAATTTTCCTCCCGGCTTCAGGCGGTCGTGGATAGAACGCAGAATTTTAGCTTTCCCTGGTGGAGATTGCATCGTCAGAATTGCTTCTGCTAAGACGTAATCAAACTTCTCAGATATTGCATCTAGGCGGAAAATATCGCCCTCAATGACCTCCACCTGACCCACCAAGCCCGCCGCCGCAATGTTGGCACGCGCACACGCCACGCTGTCGGGGTTTTTCTCCACACCGACCACTCGCACGCCGTAGCGTTGGGCTAATGCGATCGCGCTGTAGCCAAAACTAGAAGCTAATTCTAGAACTGTCTCGCCGGCTTTGAAGCCAGCCCATTGAAACAGTTTCTCTGTGGCAATTCCTCCCCCCGGACGCAACATTTTCTTCCCAGCTGCTGCTAAAACTTGATGCCCCGAAGCCGTTTTAAAATTGAGGGTAGTAGTATTGGTCATATCTTTGACCCTCCAGATTGCTGATATCTCCACTCTGACAGAGGTTCAAGAGTGCGAATATGAGCCAGCTCATATTTATACCACTAGAATCAATTTGCTGGTACCAGCTACTCTTACGAACCCCCCTCAATCCCCCCGTTTCAGGAGGTGGTTTCATTTATTAAAAGAAAATTCTGTAACGTTGATTTTGGTTGGCGGTAGGGGCTTTTTGATTGCCATGCCCCTACAAAATGTCACAATTTTCGATATTTGCTTCGATTGTATGAAACCACCTTGAACCAACCGGGTTGGGGAGCAGTTCTTTGAGAATTACTGAATGGGTACTCTAGCACTACCCGAAATTGGCTATCATCGCAGGAGAAAGAGTTTCAGGCACGATGATGAGCGAATTTGCGTTTACAGTTCCAGAAACAGTCACATTTGAGGAAGCGATCGCCCTCACCCAATCAATTCTCGACAAGATGCAAGCGGGTGAATTATCGCCAGACGCGATCGCCGCCGCAATCTCAGAATTAGTGAAAACTGAAAATGGTGCCAGAGGCTTTTTTGTCAACTATCTAACATCGGAAAGCACAATTGCAGACAATCCCAGTCAGGAAGTCGTGCAGGCATTGCAATCAAATCCAGACACAGTTTCCGAATTATTAGTGAAAAATCTGGCAATGTCTGCGGGGATGGCAATTACCCATCGTCGCAATGATAATCACCAGATGGCTGAGGGTTCCGATAGAGTGCGATCGCGTACTGCCCGTATTATAGAACTGGTTAAACTTCCCCAAGTGTACCAACTAGCTCAAAGCTTGCTGGAAAGTGCCATTACTGGCGAAGGCGAATACAAACCTTTTTTAGCAAAATGGGGTTATGATGCCGAACAACGGCAAGTTATCTCTGAACAATTGCAACAAATTTTGAACTAGCTAACAGCTAAGAAATCTTAAATAATTAGCAATTAGCCATTAGCAATTAGCAAAAACTATGGTTACATCCTCTCCTCAATTCTCTGATATTCAAGATCATTGGGCGCGTTTATTCATAGAAGCCCTCGCCAGACGTGGCATCATTAGCGGGTTTCCCAATGGCACTTTTCGCCCTAATCAATCAATGACCCGCGCTGAATTTGCTACTATCATTAGCAAGGCCTTTGTGAGACCTGTAAAGCGAAAATATGTCCGCTTTGTCGATGTTCCCTCTGGCTACTGGGCAGGGGCAGCAATTGTAAATGCTTACGAAAGAGGATTTATCAGCGGTTTTCCCGATAATACCTTTCGTCCGACAAACAGAATCTCCAAGGTAGAAGTTTTAGTTTCCCTAGTCAGTGGCTTAGAAGTTGCCGCCAATATAAAACCTCACCTGCAAACATCACTGTCACAAATATATTTAGATGCTGCTCAAATTCCGAACTATGCAACAGATGATATAGCCGTAGCTACCAGTGCCGGAATGGTAGTTAACTACCCGAATATAAAATTACTAAATCCCAATGGTGCAGCAACTCGCGCCGATGTTGCAGCTTTTATCTATCAAGCTTTAGTGTATCAAGATGAAGCTCCGGCAATTGCATCTAGCTACATTGTAGTTCCTCCAAAACCGGGAACTTTACCGCAAACAGTTAAAGTTAGTCATCAGCGAGAATTTCGGGGTGCGTGGGTAGCAACAGTCTGGAACAGTGACTGGCCCTCCAAACCGGGATTACCCGTTGAACAACAGCAAGCCGAATTAAGAGCAATTCTAGACCGGATGCAAGCAATGAAGCTGAATGCTTTAATCTTGCAAGTACGACCGGAAGGGGATGCCTTTTATGCTTCGCAATTAGAGCCTTGGAGCTATTGGCTCTCAGGAGCGCAGGGAAAGGCACCAAACCCATTTTACGATCCTCTGGAGTATGCGATCGCCCAAAGCCACCAGCGCAACATTGAACTTCATGCTTGGTTCAACCCCTACCGCGCCAAAGTTAGCACCAAGCTACCGCCAAACGTCCGCCCTCACCTCTCTGTCACCAATCCCGAAGCCGTTTACCCCTGGGGAAATCAGCTGTGGATGGACCCCGGACTAAAAGTAGTTCAAGACAGAGCATACAACGTAATTCTCGACGTAGTGCGTCGCTACGACATAGATGGCGTCCATTTAGATGACTACTTCTATCCCTATCCCATCGAAGGCAAATCCTTCCCCGACGACAAAACCTACGCCGCATATCAGGCGAGTGGCGGAAAACTATCCTTGGGGGACTGGCGGCGAGAAAATGTCAATCAAATGGTTCAACGCCTCTCCACAGGCATTAAAGCAGCAAAATCCCACGTCAAATTTGGCATTAGTCCCTTTGGCATTTACCGCCCCGGACAACCGCCGCAGATTAAAGGACTAGATGCCTACAGCGTACTTTATGCCGACTCAAAAAAATGGCTAGAACAAGGTTGGATAGATTATCTAGCCCCACAACTGTACTGGCGCATCGACCAAACCGCCCAGAGTTACCCCGTCTTACTCAAGTGGTGGACTGATAATAATCCCAAAGAGCGACACATTTACGCAGGTAACAATTTAGGACAGCTGGACGGAAAAGCTTGGAACCTTGAGGAGATTAAAAAGCAAGTTCAAATTACGCGCAACTTGAGTGATAACTTGTCACTGGGAAATATCTTCTTCAGCATGGAAGCTTTCACCCAAAATCGTCAGGGCATTTACGACAACTTCAAAACTTCAACTTATACCCAACCAGCACTCGTTCCTAATATGTCATGGCGGGACACAATACCACCAGCCCCCCCAGCCGGAGTAGCGGTGAAAGATGGCAAACTAACGTGGAATGCTGCCAATCCCGATATTCGTTCTTGGACGCTTTATAAACAGAATGGTTCTACCTGGACGCTACAAAGAATCCTTCCAGCAGGAACCACATTTGCCACTCTGGAACCAGGAAAATATGCCTTAAGCGCAGTGGACAAAATGGCAAATGAAAGTGGAGGAGTTCTCGTTTCCGTCACTTAAAAACTTGTAGTTTCTAGCTTTGTTTGAGGCACCTTACCCGACAAATACTTATGTTATTTTCATTCCTGGGCTGCGGTCTGGGAATGAAGATAAAGAGGTGCCTCCATTTATTGAGAATACTGCATATTCTTGAGTATTCAAACTTCAGACAGAATAGAAATCTAGGCAACTATGTTAATTTCTATAAAATCTGCTTCTCACCCAATACTTCTCGGTTAGGAAAAATTGTAGGTTGGGGAGCCGCCCCCTCCGCTGTGTTCCCCGCGCCCTTGGTGCGTGGCGTTTGAGGTGAGCGTTACCCAACGCTAATAATATTAGGTTTGTTGGGTTGAGCGATAACGAAACCCAACTTACTTGCTCTCAAATTGTCGCTTATCCGAGAAGTATTGCTTCTCGACCTATTTACCTAAAAATCATCTCAACAAATTAAAGGATAATTCAATGGATCAACAATTTATCGAAAAACAAGTTAATTTAGGGGAATGTTGCATTACCTACTTTGAAAAAGGGGTAGCATCAGGATTATCTCCTATACTATTTATCCACGGTTGGGGTGTATTAGTTGAACCTTATCAAGGCAGCTTAAATATTTTGTCAGAGCGTTATCACGTTATCGCACCTATATTACCAGGTTTAGGACAATCAACTGCGCCTGAAATTATCCAAGATTACACAGATTATGCGCGGGTGTTAATTGATTTTCTAATGGCGCTGAATCTGAAAAAGGTTCATGTAATCGGGCATTCCGAAGGCGGAGCAATAGGCATGGCATTGGCAGCCTTAATGCCATCTATGGTTCGCAGTCTCACAATAGCAGATAGTACGGGAATTCCTCTAGGTTCCGTGCCGGAAGTCGTTGCCAAAAGGGCGATTGAGATGCCTGCACAAATGTGGCAAATGAAGGTTGAACCTGTGGCTGAAGTTTTTAAAAACTTGCTTTATAACAGTTTTACTAATACTCAAAATCTTATAAATATGGGATTTATTGGTATAGATAAAGACATCAGACCGCTGTTGCCAAGGATTGAATCTCCCTGTCTAATTTTGTGGGGAAAGAACGATTTGCTTACCCCCGTTTCATTTGCTCAAGAATTTTATGAAAATATTAAAGATTCGCAATTAATTGTCGTGGATGAAGTATACCACGAATGGGTACTTTTCTTCCCCGAAAAATTTGCATCTATGATTCTGAATTTTATTGATAAAATTGAAAATGTTAACTAATAGCAAGTAGGTTGGGGAGCAAGTAGGTTGGGTTGAGGTGAGCGTTACCCAACGCTAATATTACGTTTGTTGGGTTTTGCTGGCACACGAGTCCAACCTACAATTTTTACTAACCGAGAAGTATTGACATACAAACCCCATGAGTGAAGCTGTTCTAGTTAGTATAAGAAGTGCCTTTCTCAATGCGCCCGGTTTATGGGAAAGTACCCTAAAGCCACGCCAAGGTAATTGGTGCAAAATTATTGATGGTATTGATAAGACGCGAACTGATGGCTATTCCATTGAAGGGTCGTTTGTAAGTCAAATCGACTTGGTAACTTATCAACAACCAGGACTTTATCTGTTCTGCGAAAAGAAGGGACGCAAGCAGGGAAATCAGGTGCAATTATATGCCCTTTTTGCACTTGAGCCAAATGCCGAAGTTAAAGTTTTCAGGGAACTGAAAACTGCTACTAAAGATTGGGCGGTGCAGTTGTGGCCTGATATTGAAGCTTATATGCAAATACAGGAAACGAGTGCAGAAATTCGTCGCCAGGAATTATTAAGAATAATTCAATCTTTGGAATTTGAACTGAGTCAGCGACGTGCTGAACTGGGGGTTTTAGAAATGCAAATTGATGAAGAGTATTAAGTGTTATATAGCAAGTAATACTCCCATCAAACGCCACGCACCCCGTGCGCGGGTTCCCCGCGCACGGGGTGGCTCCCCAGCCTACGTTTATTTAAAATCGATTATGGGGCTGTACCAATGCCATCAATCAGCCATTGACCAATTGAACTGTTCGGAGCAACTAAGGTGTAAAATTGGGGCAACTGCTGATCGTTGGCAGAGAAAACTGGCTGGATGTAAGAGGCGCTGTACTCCACAGCAAATTTGTGGCCGTTGTTAGTCGAGAACTCCGGCATTAGCTGCACAGACTTGATAGTGACACCTTTGATGATGTAGTCTCGATACATCTTCACGAACTGCTGGTAGGATATTTGCGCCCGATAGCGGGGAGAAAGCAGATTGTAAGCTTCTTGATAGTTTCGGAGTGCGATCGCTTGAAAATATTTTTGCAGTACGCTTTCGGCAGGCGCTAGAGTTAAACCAGCAGCAATTTCCCTGGAAGATTGGGTTTCAAATGTTTGCGCCTGCACTGGTGCAATAATACTGGTGGTCAGAAGCAAGGTTGAGATCGCTAGAATTGCGCGTTTCATAGTTCGCGGCTTTTAGAGGCTAGAAACAAGTAAATCCTCTGTTGTCTCTAGCTTCGCTTCTCTGACCTTTTGATGACTTCGCACGATAGGATCGCCCGATTGGGTGATTTTTTTAATTTGATAATGGGTAATTATTCCCCATTCCCCATTCCCCGTCTTCAGTTGGAGTTCAGTCGCTTGGAAATTTGGCTAACCAACGCACTGAGAATTGCTCCTCCCATGAGAACGCCAAGCGCTGGGGTAAACAATGGTTGCCAAAGCTTGTACCACAAATCGAGTCCAAGGGGAACCCCTACCGAGTGACCGAAGACTGCGATCGCTAACCACCCAAAGCTTAGGAATACTAAGAATACATCAGCTACTAAAATCAGGTTTAGCCAATTGAGGAGTTTATCTTTGATCATCATATTTTGTCAAAAAATTTTCCTTAAACAACGCTTTCAGGTTTTCCATCCGCAGCTTAAACACTGTCTCCATGAGCTTACCAGACTTGTTCTACTGATAGAGCCACGGTTTCGCTCAACCTTTACAAATTAAAGCATATTTTGGCAAATTAAAGTTTTATATTATGACTCTTCAGTACCTAGCATGATAAAAAGTAGTTTAGTAAGTAAATGAAGGGAAATAAAAGCCTAAAATAGTAGCGCTAAAACCTTTATAGGGTTGACATCCAAAACTTATTTATAACTCAGTAATAGTTGAGCAAAATATAATCTTGAAGCGGCAGATGAGCATGACTATACAGTGGCGAATTAAATGACATCGGGACAAATTCGTGTCATCACGCAAGCTTGATCGCTGCACGCTTACAGCAATTTAGGTTGATGCTCCGCTTGTAAGTTCCCTGTACTCACTTAGAGCTGAACGCTAGACAAGCCAAGCTTCACAGCCTCAGTCACACTAAGTTGGCATTTTGACAAATAAAGAGGCACTGTACATTCTTCAGGGTAAAGAAGGCAATAGCTAATTTGTTTGCTTTTCCCCTTGACTCTCACGCAACGTGAGGCTCTTACCATGAATTTATCAATTGGAATTGTCTCGGAGCGGCAAGGAGGAAAGAAATGCAACCCGTTGCAATGAAAGTCGGTGATCTGGCAAAACAGACAGGAGTTTCCGTTCGGACATTGCACTATTACGACGAGATTGGATTGCTCTCGCCTTCTCGGAGGACGGAAACAGGCTACCGACTGTATATCGAAGATGACATTATCCGGTTACAGCAAATCGTGTCGTTACGGCAAATTGGCTTCTCCTTGGAACAAATCCGAGAGTGTCTGGAGCAAAGTCAGTTTTCGCCTCATCATGTAGTGCAACTGCACCTCTCCAAGTTGAAGGAGCAGATGGAGTTACAGCAACAGCTTTATGCGCGACTCGAAGCGATCGCTGCTCATCTGCAATCCGCAGAGACAATCTCTATCGAAGAATTTATTCAATTAATCGAGGTCACGATGATGGTAGAAAACTACTACACCCCAGAACAGCTAGACTATCTCCAAGAACGACGGCAAATACTTGGTGAAGAACGGATTCGGCAGGTTGAAGCTCAATGGCAAGAATTGATCGATCAAGCTCGAACTGCAATGCAAAACGACATTGATCCAACCAGCGAAGCAGTGCAGAAATTGGCTCGACGCTCACAAGAACTGATTCAAGAATTCACCGGAGGCGATGCCGGAATTGAGCGATCGCTTAATCAAATGTATCAGCAAGAAGGCGTCGAAGTTGCCAGTCGAGGCGCGATGGATTCAGTCTTAATGGAATATATGAACAAAGCAAGAGCAGCCCTAAAGCAACCGGAATAGGGAATATCAGATGACCACTGGCAAGGCTGCGAAATGAATGAAAAGCCTGCCAGTGGTAATCAATTTAAAAAAGCCCAATCAGTAAGGCGATGGGTGCTGCAAGCAACATCCACATCGTAGGTTGCAAACCATACTGTTGAGCAACCAAACCCAGCGCCAACGGAGCTAAACCACCCACGAAACCCGCCAAATTATCGAGCGTCATGACGGTACCACTCTGCCCTGGCATTGCTGTGTACAATTGCCCCTGGAGAATAGAGTACCAACCCGAATTAAGAAGACCCAGAAAGCCAAGAATGACCAACTTGATATTGATATTGGGTACCACCAAAAAAGCTGGATAAAGACACAAAATAAGAATGGCGCTAATCCTCAAATAATCTAATCCTCGCACCCGCTCTAGTAAGGGAATGAGAAGAAAATCTCCCAGCAAGCCAAAACCTAACCAGATTGTGAGAGCAAAACTTGCTTGCGTATTGTTTACACCCACAACATCAACAAAATACAGTGCCAAAAAGCCACGCAGAACATCCAACATCAAATCGCAAAATTGCAACAAAGTTAACCAACGCAACACCTTGCGCCGTTTTAATGCGTTGATGGCATTAGAGACACCATCTTTGAAACTAAGTACAGGTTCGTCAACTTGAGAAGATGTTGTTGGAGTTGTAAACGGATACTTCCACAACATTCCTACAAGTAATACCGTCAGTACCGCCAAAATTAAAAATACACTCCGCCAACTTTGATGGAATGCGATCGCACCCGCTAAAGCCAAAGGCCCAAGGACATTGCCAATAGAACCCGCCAATGCCCACCGTGCCATGTTTTGTTCGTGGCGCGTGGGTTCCATGTCCATCAGCGTCGCCTGGGAAAGACTGACAAAGGCACCAGATGCTGGATAAAACAGCACAAAGGCTGCTAATAACCAGGAAAAGTTATCGCTAACGGAGATGAGGAGTAATGCGATCGCAAAACCAACGCCTCCCCCCAAAATCAATTGCCGTCGCTGACCGATATCTGCCCAAATTCCCAAAATTGGCTCTATTAGGCTGCTGATTGTATTGGGTATCGTCAGCAATAGCCCAACTTGCACATAGGAAAGATGCAAGTCATTGCGAATTAATGGATACGTAGCACCCCGGACTCCATCCACCAATTCGTCTAATACTTCAATCACCAGGAAGATCAGAGTTAATAGAATGACAGTCCTGGTCGTTTTGTTTTTACCATTCAATGACATCGTGAAATTCTCCCGTCCTCAAAATTTGAACACCAGCGCAACATCTTCACGGCGTTGGCAAACGGAGGGGGAATCCACGAACAGACTTTCCGCCTTAGTTCTAAGGCGAATCGCTGGTTGGATTGGGTTCTAGAAGCTTACCAGGGAGGAAAAATCATACAGGTGAAGGGTAAAGAAAGGACTTGCAAATACGTCTGTAGCCTATTGTAGGCATACTAGAAGAGATTGCTTCTTGACGGGTTGAAACTCTATAGATTCAAAAGTTGGCAGCAAAATATGTCTGTTATGAAGACGGTTGGGATGTTATACAAACAATACCTACATAACATCCCAATTTTAAAAGTTAGACAGGAGCTGTCGAATCATGAGTTAGGTGTACTACAAGACAAATATATGGTAGGTCTTCATATCGATCCCTAAATTGAGAGCATGACGACGTTCCTTACAGACTCGGCTGACATCGCCAGGATTCATTTCTCTTCAAAGCTGAATTTCAAGCAGCGTAGTGAATTGGGACAGTTTATGACTCCTGCTCCGGTTGCTCGTTTTATGGCGAGACAATTTAGCAGTCTATCCGGTCACGTCAACCTTCTAGATCCCGGAGCCGGAGTTGGGGCATTAACGGCTGCCTTTGTAGAGCGACTATTGGCAAATCCTAACAAGGTTGAGAGCTGCTTCATAACAGCATATGAAGTTGAATCAACTTTTATATCATCTTTAAGAGAATGCCTCATAAAGTGTTGTGTAGCTTTAGAAAGCAGAGGTATTCAAGCAAATTACTGTTTACATGAGGAAAGCTTTATAAAGTCATTTACTGAAATAAATTTGCCGCTTTTTACTACGTCCTCCATTCGTTTTACTCACGCGATTCTGAATCCACCTTATAAGAAAATTAACAACCAATCAATCGAAAAAAAAATTATTTCAAAACTTGGGATTGAAACTGTAAATTTATATAGTGCGTTTGTTTGGCTTACTGTATTACAGCTTGCTAAGGACGGAGAGATAGTTGCAATTACGCCTAGAAGTTTCTGTAATGGTGCTTATTATCGTACTTTTCGTAAAGCTTTTCTTGAAAAAATCGAGCTTAAAAAAGTTCATGTTTTTGAGAGCCGCTCGACCGCCTTTTGCGAAGATAGCGTATTGCAAGAAAATATCATCTTTCATGCTTTAAAGTCCGGAGAAAAGCCTAATCATGTAGAAATAAGTAGTAGTTGTGGCACCAATATAAATGATTTTTTAGAATCAAGAATTATTCCTTACAACCAAGTTGTTGAAACAAATGACCCGGAAAGTTTTATTCATATTGTCACAAACCCTCTTGAAGATGCTTTAAAAGTGCAAATGGATAAATTTTCATCTACTTTAGATGAAATTGGGTTAAAAGTTTCAACAGGTCCAGTTGTTGATTTTCGTCTCAAATCAGCTTTGAGAAATTATTTGGATGAGCAAAGTGTTCCACTACTTTACCCAGAAGCTATGAAAGCAGGGAAAGTTTTATTTCCACCCAACAATCCTCGCAAGTCGATCGCAATTGAACAAAACCAAGAAACCGGAAAATGGTTAGTTCAATCGGGTTGGTACGTTTTAACAAAGCGTTTTTCTGCTAAGGAGGAAAAACGTCGTATTGTTGCTGCTGTGTGTCCTCCCGTAAATGCGCCAGCACTAGGCATAGAGAATCATCTTAATTACTACCATGCTAGAGGTAAGGGAATGAATCCCGACCTTGCACGAGGATTAGCTGCATTTCTCAATTCAACTTTATTTGACAGTTACTTCCGGCAGTTCAGTGGACACACACAAGTCAACGCAACGGATTTGCGTAAAATTAAATACCCTTGCAAAGATGATCTAATGCGACTAGGAAGGCAAATTAATGATTCTCACTTTGATCAAAAGCAGCTTGATACGGTTGTACACAAAACTCTGTCAATTATGAGCGAAGCAATAAATGCAGTTCAGGCTGGCAAACGAATTGAGGAAGCACTTGCAATTCTCAAAGATATTTCTGCTCCCAGAGAGCAACAGAACGAACGATCAGCACTTTGCTTACTTGCATTGGCAGACATTCGGCCTGAAACATCTTGGAATCAAGCGACAACACCAAGACGCGGAATTACAGAAATGATGGATTGGTTTCGTGATTACTACGGAAAACAATACGCACCCAATACACGCGAAACAGTTCGACGGCAGACAATGCACCAGTTTGTGCAGATGGGGATAGTTGTTGAGAATCCAGATCGACCTGATCGACCAATTAACAGCCCCAAATGGTGTTATCAACTTCATCAACAAGCATTGTCACTTCTTAAAGCCTATGGCTCTGAGCAATGGGAAGAAGCCCGTCGAAATTATGCTGTTTCAGTCACAAATCTATTGCAGTATAGAAATCGAAATATTCCGACAATTCCCGTAAGTTTGCCTGATGGTCAAGCCATTCAGCTATCATCAGGTGGACAAAATATATTGATAAAAGATATTTTGGAAAGCTTCTGCCCCAGATTTACACCTGGAGGTTTAGTTCTGTATGTTGGCGATGCCGGAAATAAGTTCATCATCAATGAAACTCAGAAATTCCGAGAAATAGGGATTGAATTAGATCCTCACGGTAAAATGCCAGACATTGTAATTTACTATGAGCGGCAAGATTGGCTTGTATTGATAGAAGCTGTGATTAGTCATGGTCCAGTCAACTTGAAACGTCACAATGAATTAAAGCGGCTCTTTCAGTCAAGTCGTAAGGGATTAGTTTTTGTTACAGCTTTCCCAAGCCGTAAGGAAATGACTCGGTATCTTGCTGAGATTTCTTGGGAAACAGAAGTTTGGGTAGCAGATCAACCCGATCACATGATTCATTTCAACGGGGAGAGATTTCTGGGACCCTATGAAGATCCAGAGAATTATTCTTAAATATCTCGGACAGTACACCTAACACGACGCAGCAAGCGATCGCTTAAATCAGCACTTGACATTCTTGGATAGTTTATTTAGCCTTGTAGTTAATTAACTTGGTGGTTAAATAAAAGTGTCTTCCGATCAACTGAGCGTCACCTTTGCCGCCCTTGCTGATCCCACCCGGCGTGCAATCCTAGCTCACCTCGCCAAGGGTGAGGCATCGGTGACTGAGTTAGCAGAACCCTTTGAGATGAGCCTTCCTGCCATTTCCAAGCATCTCAAGGTGCTGGAACGTGCTGGACTGATCACGCGGGGTCGGGAGGCTCAATGGCGACCCTGCCAGATCAAAGCGGAACCACTTAAGGACGCAATGGATTGGATCGAGCAATATCGCCAATTCTGGGAAGAGAGACTTGATCGGCTGGATGATTACCTGCACGAGTTACAAACCCAGGAGAAACAAGATGACCAACAAAAATGATTCCACCGATGCTCAGAGCGAGGGTCTACGACCGACCTCCGGTCAACGCGAGATCGTCATCACCCGCGTCTTCAACGCACCCCGTGAACTGGTGTTCAAGGCGTGGACTGACCCGAAACACGTAGCGCAGTGGTGGGGGCCGAAAGGCTTCACGACCAAGGTGATTGAGCTGGATCTGCGTCCAGGCGGTAAATCGCGCTACGTTATGATTGGCCCAGACGGCACAGAGTACCCGGTTAAAGGTGTCTTCCGCGAAATTGTGCCTCTTGAACGGATTGTTACCAGTGATGAATTTGATGAAGGCTTTGAGAAGGTCGTGAACGCCGATCTGCCAAAGGGGATCGTGATGACAGCGCTTTTCGAGGATTTGGACGGCAAGACCAAGCTCACACTCCGCATTGTGCATGAGTCTGCCGAAGACCGCCGGAAGCATGAGGAGATGGGGGTTATTGGAGGGTGGAACTCCAGCTTTGACTGTCTTGATGAGTTTTTGGTGACGGCTTGAGTCTCCCTTGCCACGCATGAGACGGTCAACTGGTGGTCTTTTGTGAAACGACTCAAGCGGAACATTAGCATCGCCTTGCCGATACTTCCATATATGCAATGAACTCTCAAAAGGAGAAAACATGGCTACTAAAATTTTCGTAAATCTGCCTGTAAAAGACCTCAATCAGTCTGTCGAGTTTTTTACAAAACTTGGCTTCAGTTTTAATGCCCAATTTACTGATGAAACGGCGACTTGCATGATTGTCAGCGATGACATATTCGTGATGCTCTTGACTCATGACAAGTTTAAAACGTTTACTCCGAAAGAAATTTGTGATGCAACCAAAAGCACAGAAGTGCTGGTTTGCTTATCTTCTGACAGCCGAGAACAAGTCGATGAAATGGTTCGCAAGGCAGTCGCCGCTGGTGGATCAACCTACAATGAACCACAAGACCACGGTTTTATGTACGGACATGGGTTTCAAGATTTAGATAGCCACATTTGGGAACTTGTCTACATGGAACCTAGTGCAATAAATCAAGGTTGAAAATGGAATCAGAGGAATGCTATTCAAGGGTCGATCGTTGTGGTAGTCAAAGGAATTTCGGGTTGAACGCTCGCTAACGCAGATTGCAACGCCTGGAAGCGGGTTTCAATTTGGTAAATTTGTGGCGATCGCATGGAATCAGTTTGTCCATTTAAGCTGTTGGCTGCTGCGGAAAATCGTTGTAATTTAAGTTTCTCGATGCGCCGCTGAACTTGCCCGGGTGTGACGACAATCCATACATGACGTTGCCGTTTTACTGCATCCTCGACCATTGTTTCGATCGCTAAGGCAGCCGTAACCCCAATCGATGGCACTTCGCTCAGATCCAACACCAAGGCTTGATAGTCTTTAACGATTGCCATCCGTTGAGAGATAATCTTGGCGGCTCCAAAGCTCAAGGGGCCGCCCAATTGGAATAGCAAAATGTCTCCCCCAGCCTGGGTTAAGATATCTTTCTCGGCAGGAGTCAGGTTCTGAGATTGAGTCGGGTCGGTAATGGCTTGGACGCGATCGCGTCCAACATCCGCGCAAACTTATCAATAAATTAAGAGGGCAGGACTCCTCGGCAAGCTTAGTAAGTTTCAAAATGATCTGAAACGCAGGAGTCCTTGCCTTAGCCCCAATTGAGATTTCTGTGGCTTAACCTATCTCAATCTCACCTGCTGTTAAATTCAAATTCAATTTGGGAACTATAAGGGTAGCAGCCTTTCTAGAGATTGGCTGCTCTTATGGTATGTGCGCGGAGACCGGAAATGCAGCCGATGGCAATAAAGCAGAAATTCCCAGTTAAACTCGACCGCACTTTCTTGATAGCAGCACTGGTAATTCCGGCTGTTCACCTCTATTTAGGATACGTAGGATTATCCACGACATTTGTCAATGGTGCCTCCGTATTTTGGCCTTCACTCGGTGTCTTTTTGGCAGCGATGCTAATACTGGGCTATCGCGTCTGGCCAATTTTATTTGTGAGTGATTTCATAGTTAGTCATATTCTTTTTTTCCCAAACAATCTTTTAATCAGTCTGATTATTCCTGCTGTCAACCTGCTCACTCCATTCAGCGGGACTTTTTTAATTAATCGCTTCATCAAACGCCACAATTTTTTAGAGCGATCGCAAGACGTTTTTAAATTTATCATCCTGACCATCCCCACCCCTCTGCTCAGTTCTCTCCTAGCCGCCGTCACGCTTTGCACAAGTGGGATTGCTCCCTGGACAGCCTTTGCAGAAGTGTTTCGTACCTGGTTGGCATCAGATAGCACGGGCATTTTGGTCGTTACACCCCTATTGCTGGCATGGTGGCAAAAATCTGAACATCCCAGAAACTTTAACAAGCAAGAAATTATAGAGTTTGTATTTGTATTAGTCTGGGTAATCG
Organism: Microcoleus sp. FACHB-831; assembly: GCF_014695585.1. NCBI lineage: Bacteria > Bacillati > Cyanobacteriota > Cyanophyceae > Oscillatoriales > Microcoleaceae > Microcoleus > Microcoleus sp. FACHB-831. The sequence goes on from NZ_JACJON010000058.1 coordinate 142,110, forward strand.
CGCTCGACCATATAGCTTTTTCGGGAGGATATCCAATCGAATACATGGTAATTCCCCCGCTGATTTGGTCGGCGTTTCGGTTTGAAGCGCGGATATCAACGCTACTCGTGCTAATTGTGTCAGCGATCGCAGTTTTTGGAACCGTTCGCGGTTTCGGCTCGTTTGCCAAACAAGCCTCGCCCAACGAATCGCTCATCTTGCTGCAATCGTTTATTTGCGTCATTGCGATCATCACCTTTGTCATCTCTGCGGTGACGAGTGAAAACCGCAAGGCAGAAAGAAAACTCCGGCAAGCGAATGATGAATTGGAGCAACGAGTTGAAGAACGGACGACTGAACTCAATGAGGCGAAAAATTCTGCCGAAGTTGCCAACCAAGCTAAAAGTGAATTTCTTGCCAACATGAGTCACGAACTCCGCACCCCTCTCAACGGTGTCCTGGGGTATGCTCAAGTTCTTTCTGCTGCCCCCAACCTTACCGAACAGCAACAACACGGCATCGACATCATCTATAATTGCGGCTCTCATTTGCTAACGCTGATCGAAGACGTACTCGATCTCTCCAAAATCGAAGCCCGGAAGATGGAACTGCATCTGAGTGATTTACATCTACCTGCCTTCCTGCAAGGAGTCGAGGAAATTTGCCGCATTCGCGCCGACCAAAAAGGCATTCAGTTCATTTATCAGCCACCCGATAATCTGCCCACAGCGATCGCCACCGACGAGAAACGCTTGCGACAAGTGCTGCTGAACCTTTTGGGCAATGCTATCAAATTCACCGACTCCGGTAGCGTCACATTCCGAGTCGAGGTGATTGAAAGTTCGCTGCAACCATCCTTCGCTCGATTTCGCTTTGCTGTTGAAGACACTGGCATTGGGATGTTACCAGCACAACTAGAGCAAATTTTCCTCCCCTTCGAGCAGGTTGGCGATACCAAGCGACAAGCGGAGGGGACTGGATTGGGACTTGCGATCACCAAAAAAATTGTCGAGATGATGGGAGGGGATATCCACGTTAAGAGCTTACCGAACGTCGGGAGTACGTTTGAGTTTGAGATTGAGTGTGCTTTAGCAACGAACTGGATAGTAACCAACACAGTTACTAAAGCAGGACGAATTGCTGGTTATACAGGCGATCGCAAAAGCATTTTGATTGTGGACGATCGATGGGAAAATCGCTCGGTCATGGTTAACTTGCTCCAACCGTTGGGATTCACCGTCATTGAAGCCTGCAATGGGCGGGAAGGGTTGGACAAGGCGCATCAAGTTCAACCAGATTTGATTATTACTGACCTGATCATGCCTACCATGAACGGTTGGGATTTTCTGGCGCTTCTGCGCCAGTCAGAAACGTTGAAGGATGTGCCAGTCGTTGTGTCATCGGCAAGCGTGTATGATGCCGATCGGCGTAAAAGCCTTGCAGCAGGCGGCAACGATTTTCTAACTAAACCCGTGCAAGTCGAGGAATTATATCGCCTCTTGGCAAAACATCTGCAACTGGACTGGATCTATGCCGAGGCAAAACCTGTTGAACCAGCGATCGCAACGCGCTTGGCAAACGCAACCCCAACGGAACTCGCTGTGCCACCCCTATCTGAACTGTCGAGCCTATTGGAATGTGCCAAGCGAGGACAAATCAAAGGTATCCAACAAGAACTGGAACGACTTGCCCAGCTAGATGAAAGCTATCAGCCGTTTGTCAATAAATTAAGTTTGTTAGTCAAAGAATTTAATATTCGGAAAATTCGCCAATTTCTTCAGGAAAAGGTGGGGTAATTTTCCCCTATTGCCCATCTATAAATACACCAGATTTCGACCGCAGGAGCAATTAAACCATGTTATTTAATGCCAGTCATGAAGTTATTTTAGTAATTGACGATAACCCAACCAATCTAGAATTACTGCATAATGCTTTGGGTTCGTGTGGCTATGAAGTTTTGGTAGAGATGGATGGTTTTAGTGGAATTGAGCAAGCCAAGAGCTATCCGCCAGACTTGATTTTGTTGGATGTCCAGATGCCAGGAATTGATGGATTTGAAACCTGCCGTAAATTGCAGTTCGATCCGTCTACAAAAAACATTCCAGTCATCTTCATGACGGCGCTGACTGATACCACAGACAAGGTGAAAGGGTTACATTTAGGGGCAGTAGACTATATTACAAAACCGTTTCGCCAAGAAGAAGCGCTTGCCCGGATTCAAACCCACTTAAAAATTCGACGTTTGAGCTTGGAACTTGAACAACAAAAACAAGAACTTGAGCAAGTTGTTCAAAAACGCACGTCTGAATTAACATTCGCGCTCCAAGAATTAAAAAAAACGCAATTGCAATTAATTCAAAATGAAAAACTGTCTACGATTGGTCAGTTAGTTTCTGGCATCGCTCATGAAATTAATAATCCAGTTGGTTGTATTACTGGCAATCTAGAGCAAGCTACTCTTGCTGTTAAAGATGCAGTCGATTACATACGTCTTTATCAAACCAATTTTCCTAATCCTGGCATAGAAATTGAACAAAAAGCGGAAGAGATTGACATTGAATTTCTTCTAGAGGATTTACCTAAAATGTTCGTATCTATGCAGACAGGAATCGAGCGAATTCGCAACATTAGTACATCACTCAGAACATTCTCGCGTGCTGATGTAGATTGCAAGGTATCAGTTAACATCCATGAGGGACTTGAAAGTACCCTGATGATTTTGCAACATCGTTTGAAAGCTCAGGATTATCGTCCGGCAATTCAAGTAATCAAAAAATACGCTGAAATTCCTAAAGTCGAGTGTTATTTAGGACAACTCAATCAGGTATTTATGAATATTTTGGCAAATGCGATCGACGCCTTGGAAGAAGCGAACCTGGGGCGCAGCTATGAAGCGATTAAAGCAAGTCCCAACCAAATTATCGTTGAAACCGAAATGAAGAATGAACAGCAGGTTGCAATCCGAATTATAGATAATGGCATGGGGATGACGAAAGATGTTAAACAACGTATCTTTGACCATCTATTCACGACTAAACCCGTTGGAAAAGGAACAGGTTTAGGACTGACGATCGCTCATCAAATTATCGTTGAAAAGCACGGAGGAACCATCGAAGTAAATTCTGAATGGGGAGGAGGTACAGAGTTTGCGATCGCGCTTCCGATTGTGTAATCTAGCCTCTAGAGTTAGATTAGATGAATCAATACCTCAATCAGATATGGTTTTGCTATTGTTTTCAGAGATGACGCTCTTAAATTTGTTCCCGGTATATTAGAAAGTTTGGAGCTGTTTAAATCTTTCAAACAGAAGATCATCAACTGTTCGGGATGTGGTAACAAAGAAGTACAAACCGTTGCTAAGGTTTTCAACCCCACTTAAGCCTAGGCTTCCTTGAGGAGATGCATCAGGCTATCGATCAAGCGATCGCTCTCCATCGGCAGAATATCCTGACCGTGAAGCATTTTCTGTACCAGCATGAAATGAACTAATGCACCTAACAAAATGCGTGCGGTTGCTTCGGGATCGGCAATCTTTAAGTTCGGACACGATGCTAGATACTGGCTTAAGGTTTCAACGCCCGGTTTTACCAGCGTCCGAACAAAGATTTGCGCCAGTTCGGGAAAGCGCCCAGACTCACCAATAATTAGCCGCAACAGGGCAATTTCTTCACTATCGCAAATGATCTCATTTAATGCCTTCGTTAATAGCTGCCGCAGCACCACGGAACCATCTCCTTCCAACGGCAGCAAACGTTGGATGATGGAAAACTTTCTGCGAGCAAACTGTTGGATGAGGGCAGCGAACAGTCCTTCTTTATCTTGAAAGTAACTGTAAACCGTTGCTTTGGATACGCCAGCCGTCTTCGCCACCCGATCCATGCTCGTAGCGGCATAGCCATGCACCAGAAACTCTTGCATTGCGCCTGTCAATATCTGTTCGGCTTTTTCTCCCAACCCATCCTGCTTCGTTTCCGTCATCTTCATCCGTCTCATTCATTCCTGACCTGAGTGCCACAGTCATTCTAGAGGTATTCGCTTTCTAGGAGTTCTAGAGAATTTTCCGGACTCCCTTGACGTTATTGTACTAGACCGTTTAGTTTAGTTGTATGAAAACTAAACCGTTTAGTTTAGTCACCTCATAGAACTGGGGAATCTGACAGATGATGCAAGAAGTAGCAGCAGGTAATCCATCCTCTAAACGTCTTTCTCGACCACTGACTCTGGTGGCGATCGCTGCAACGCTGGCAACAGGAGGAGTGATGGCATATAGCGTTTCCCAAGGGCGTATCCAGCAATCCAGTACCACCCCATCCACAGTTATTAGTACGCCCCAAATCAAAACTGTGACGGCGTTGGGACGGCTTGAGCCAGAGGGTGAAGCGATCGCGCTTTCTGCACCCACATCTGCTGAAGGGAATCGAGTGGATCAACTGTTAGTCAAGGAAGGCGATCGCGTTCGCAAAGGACAAGCGATCGCCATACTCAACAGTCGCGATCGCCTCCAAGCATCTGTGATGCAGGCACAAGAACAGGTGCGAGTTGCCCAAGCCAAACTCGATCAGGTGCGTGCAGGAGCAAAGACAGGCGAAATCCAGGCGCAACGCTCCCAGATAGCCCAACTGGAAGCGGAACGGGTTGGGGACTTGAACACGCAAGCCGCTACCGTTGCCCGTCTAGAAGCGGAAGTCCAAAATGCACAGGTGGAGTATCAGCGTTACGCATCGCTTTACCAAAACGGAGCAGTTTCGGCATCCCAGCGCGATAGTAAGCGACTAGCATTTACAACTGCCCAAAAGCAACTCCAAGAAGCGCAAGCCGCCCGCGATCGCACTCAGAATTCTCGCCAACAGCAACTAAATGAAGCCCGCGCCACCTTGGATCGAATTGCAGAGGTGCGTCCAGTTGACGTGCAGGTAGCCCAAGCTGATGTCAGACAAGCCCTAGCAGCCGTTGAGCAAGCCAAGGCAAACTTAGAGCAGGCATCCGTGCGATCGCCTCAGGATGGTCAAATCCTCAAAATCTACACCCGTCCAGGCGAACTAATTAGCAACGATGGGATTGCCGAAATTGGGCGAACGCAGCAGATGTTTGCGATCGCAGAAGTTTATCAGAGTGACATCAAGAACATCCGTCCAGGGCAAACGGCGCAGGTGAGTAGTGACTCCATCGACAGCGAACTTATCGGTACTGTCGAACAGGTTGGCTACAAAGTGCTGCGCCAAGACATTGTGAATAGCGATCCGTCCGCCAATATTGATGGGCGGATTGTGGAAGTCAAAATCCGTTTGGATGCAGACTCCAGTGGCAAGGCTGCCCGACTAACGAATCAGCAAGTTAAGGTGGTCATTAAATTATGATTGGCTTCCAACAACTCCAACGCCGGACACCTTTAGGATGGTTGCAACTGAGTCATCAAAAAGGAAAACTGGTTGTAGCCTGTGCGGGTGTCGTGTTTGCAGATGTCTTGATGTTGATGCAGTTGGGGTTTCAAGGTGCGCTATTCAACAGTGCCGTTCTTGTCCACAATAGCGTTCGCGCCGATGTCGTTCTGATCAGCCCTCAAGCACGCAATCTAACCAATATGTCGTCCTTCCCGCGACGGCGTTTGTACCAGTCAATGGATATTCCGGGCGTTCAGTCTGCGGAAGCGCTCTACGCCAACATGGTGAACTGGAAGCATCCGACCACCCAGCGCGAAACCAGTATGCTGATGTTGGGATTTGACCCTAATAGCTCAGTCTTTGAGCAACCGGACATTAACCAACAATTAAACTCGATTAAGCTGCCTAACACGGTTTTGTTTGACAGCGGTAGCCGTGGAGACTACAAAGCAGCGATCGCGCAACTCGGACAAAACCAGCCACTGAAGACAGAAATTGAGCGCCATAGTGTTACCATTGCTGGCACAATTCGCATCGGATCTTCCTTTGGTGCAGACGGACACCTGATTACCAGCGACCAAAACTTTCTGCGGTTGTTTCCCCGCAGACAGGCAAGCAGCGTCAGTGTCGGCTTATTGCAACTGCAACCCGGAACCGATCCAGTGCAAACAGTACAAGCTTTGAAAGCACACTTGCCGAATGATGTTCAGGTTCTGACTCGGCAAGAATTTATCGAGTTTGAAAGAAGCTACTGGGCAAGGAATACACCGATTGGATTTATTTTTAACTTGGGCGTGACAATGGGCTTCATTGTTGGGGTCATTATTGTCTACCAAGTTCTCTCAACAGATGTGAACGCACACATGGGAGAATACGCCACTTTCAAGGCAATGGGCTATCGCAATCGCTACCTACTCATGGTGGTGTTTGAAGAAGCCGTTATCTTAGCAATCATCGGTTTTTTCCCTAGTGTTGTTATTTCCGCAGGACTGTACCGCCTGACTCGTAACGCGACGAATTTACCTCTCTACATGACTCTGGCACGAGGGATTTTCGTGCTGATGTTGACGATGGTGATGTGTACCTTGTCTGGAGCGATCGCTACCCGCAAATTGCAATCCGCTGACCCGGCTGATATGTTTTAGGTTTATATGATGTCTCCTCAACCTGTCATCTCTATTTGCAACCTCGATCACTACTTTGGTCAAGGTCAACTCCGCAAACAAGTTTTATTTGACATTAGTTTAGAAATCAATGCTGGTGAGATTATCATCATGACTGGCCCCTCCGGTTCCGGCAAAACCACGCTACTAACTTTAGTTGGTGGATTGCGATCTGCCCAATCGGGTAGTCTCAAGGTGTTAGGACAAGAACTCTGTGGTGCAAATCCGACAGCACTGGTACAAGCGCGACGGCACAATGGTTATATCTTTCAGGCGCACAACTTGCACGGTAGCTTAACAGCACTCCAGAATGTCAAGATGGGCTTAGAGTTGCACAAGAATATTTCTTTGCACCAGATGCGCCAGCGCTCAGCCGAAATGCTAGAACAAGTAGGATTGGGAAATCGGATCAATTACTATCCCGCCGATCTGTCGGGTGGACAAAAGCAACGGGTAGCGATCGCCCGCGCCTTGGTAAGTCATCCTAAACTCATTCTTGCTGATGAACCGACTGCTGCTCTCGATAGCAAATCCGGTCGTGAAGTTGTTAGCCTAATGCAAACACTGGCAAAAGAACAAGGTTGCACCATTCTACTGGTTACTCATGACAACCGCATTTTGGATATTGCCGATCGCATTGTTCACATGGAAGATGGACACTTAATAAGTGATACTGCCAAGGTTGCAGCGGTCACTTAGAAATTATTTGTTACGATATTGGGCGATCGCCTTTACAGATGTCGTGCAACTGTCAGTCGGTTACATCTGCACGCCAGGGAACTTCCCTTTGTGCATCCACAATCTGGAGATTTGCATTTACGAACAAAGACACTGTTTTGATGAATTTCTCTTACGACGCTAACTTATCAAAATGCGATCGCCACTGCTTCAAAAAGACCCTCGCAAAACACTGATTCCAAGAGTGGACAAAACACCCCCAGAACCGATGGCAATCGTTTTGCCATCCGGGCTAAAGGCAATGCTGGTTGTGTATATGCGACCAACGTGTTGGTCGTTAATGGAAGGCTCAAACAGGGTTTTAAGTAACGTTCCAGTCCGCAAATTCCACAACTTGACTGAATGATCCCAAGCAGCCGTAACCAGCTTCTGCCCATCAGGGCTAATTGCAATGGAACCGGAAACTCCGGGTAATGTGTGGAGAAGCTGCTTTGTTCTCAGGTTCCATATCTTGATGGAATCTGCAACACTGACAAGAGTCTGCCCATCGGGAGCGATCGCAATGGAACTGATTGGGCTAGTATGTCCTTCGAGGGTACCCAGCAGTTTTCCTGTCTTGCTATCCCATAGCTTAATGCTGGTGTCCTTACTGGTATTTTGATCCACACTCTCTCCACCACCAGTTGCAAGCAGCTGACCGTTTGGGCTAAGGGCAATCGCTAGAATCGGCGTTGATTGGGGATTGATGGTCTGTAGGCGTTTGCCTGTTTTCAGGTTCCACACCAACACTTTCTTGTCATTACTGGCACTTACTAAAGTTTGCCCATCGGCACTAATTTCAAGGTGATTGACAGGTTGTGAATGACCGTTCAAGGTGCGGAGAAGTTTATTAGTTTTCAGGTTCCACACCTTAATCGTTTTGTTATTAGCCTGTGCTTTCTGGTCAACCGTCACCAAGGTTTGGGCATCGGGAGTAACCGCAACGACACCTGCGGCATATACTTTTTCATTAAGGGTACGCAGCAGCTTACCTGTCTTGAGGTTCCACAGCTTGATTGCCGTACCAGCGCTATGACTGACCAGGATTTGACTATTCTGATTGAAGGTCAGGAAAGTAACATCGTATTTATGTCCGCTTAAATCGTAGATTTGCTCAAAGTCTTTTTTGGAGTTAGAGGCTGTTGGCGTTGTTGAGCTGGTTTGGGTTGAGGATTGGGCTGTTGATGGGAGTTGAGCGATCGCTTCCAGCGCTGCGCTCCGCGCAATCGCGCCAGTGGCAATGGTTGCCATAACAGCCAGAGCGATCGCTTTTGGCGCTGCGCTACGCGCGATCGCGTTTTTCCAAGACAACTGGTCGAGATTTTTCATATAGATAGGTATGTAGCTCTAGTAGGACAACAACTCTATTACTAGCCGATACAATCCAATAAGACGGCAGTTGTATACGCGAATGTTTCTGTCATAACAGTTACAACAGCCCGACCTTAACAAAGTAATGTGCTGCACATCACCCAGTTGATTTACCTAAATGATTGATGCTTTTTTGAACTGGCAGGACTAGATTATGTAAGCTTCAATTACACCTTGCGGCGAACTAAAGTTCCGGCTGAAAGCTCAAACCCGTTTAACGGGTTGAAAGGGTCAAGTTGATAACTTTTAATTAACTTCTTACACCTAACTACAAAAATGTCCTGTTGATCAGGGGATATTACAGGAGTTCGAGCGAGGATTTTTGGACAGGAGTGAAAACTTAAAGTAGATTCCTGACCTCTCCAGTCCTCTGACATTATCCAATTGGTATTGGTGCATTGTCCTGCTTAGAGTCACCCAGCACATTCATGACTTTTCCACTCAAAGCACGTTTAAAACCCCATAAAAATTCACCAAAAATGGTGGTGCCGTCAATCAACCAACATTGGTTGGTGCGGATCGTCCTCCGGTCTATTTCCTACTTCCGCAAGGACTTCTGGCTGATCGTCACACTCTTGCTTCTGATCGGGGCATCGGTGCTTTTCAACCTTCTCAACGCTTGGCCTATGGCGATTCTAGTTGATACGGTTCTCTCACCGACCCCGAAACCTAACTGGGTTCATACGCTGTTTCTTGCCCCGTTCGGCGAAGGCAAGCTGAACCGAATTTTCGGAATGGCGTTCGTCGCGATGATCATCAGGATCATGAGCGATACCGTCTTCATGCTTCGTAAGATGTTGAACTACCGCATCCAGTACAACGGAACCTTGCGGGTTCGCACCGAATTATACGACAAAATGCAGGCGCTGAGTCTAGGCTGGCACGGTTCGCGATCGCAGGGTGATGCAATCTATCGGTTGAGCTATGACAGCCTCGGCCCCTGGGGGGTGATCGATACGCTGATCGGCTCCACCGCCGCCTCGGTGACGCTGACAGCGATGATTTGGATCATGCTGTCGCGCCATGTCCTTCTTACTGTGTTCGCACTTTCGTTCACGCCGCTTCTGTTACTCGCGAATTGGTACTTCGAGGAAAGGATTCGGCGTCGAGCCTTTGAGTCGAAGCAGACGGATGCGGTGATGACCTCAACCATGCAGCAAGCGATAGAGTTGATCGGACTGATTCAGTCTTTCCGCCGAGAAGCAACAGAGTCGCGGCGCTTCACGCGGGTGGTTGAGCGAAGCGTTGGTGCCTCTATGCGGCTTCATTGGCAAGAGAACCTCTATCCGCTCACGGTTCAGGTAGTCTTCGCTCTAGGAAGCGGGGTAATCTTCGGCTACGGCGGATACTTGGTCTATCGCGACCAGTTCTTGCGCCAGGTGCCGAACGGACTGACCCTCGGCGATCTGATCGTATTCCTGGCGTACCTCAATCAGTTCTGGGACCCAATCGGTTGGGTGTTGGGGTTCACGACCAAGATCCAGACGTTTGTAGCTTCATGCGATCGCGTCTTTACGGTCATTGACGAGCCGCCCACCATAGCGGACGAGCCTGATGCGCGATCGTTTCCCGTCCATCCCCGCACCCTAACCCTTGCCGATGTGAGCTTTGAGTACATCTCTGAGCGACCCGTGTTACGGGAGATCGATGCAACTATCGAACCGGGTCAGATGGTGGCGTTTTTGGGGCCTAGCGGCACGGGAAAAAGCACCCTGCTCAATCTCTTGCCGCGCTTCTACGACCCGACAGCGGGGAGCGTTCAACTCGATGGCTTCGACATCCGCACCCTTAAGGTTGCCGATGTCCGCAAACACATGGCACTGGTTACGCAAGGCAGCCCGCTTTTCCCTGGAACGATCGCGGAGAATATCGCCTACGGCTGCGCGGACGCGACCTTGCAGGAGATTCGGGAGGCGGCGGTGGAATCTGGGGCGGCTGAGTTCATCCTCGCCTTGCCGGAGCAGTACGATACTATTCTCAGTGAGGGCGGACAGAACCTATCGGGTGGACAGCGGCAGCGTTTAGCGATCGCGCGGGCGCTAGCTACTAAGGCTCCGATACTCATCCTCGACGAACCGACGAGTTCGCTAGATTTGAAGCACGAGCAATGGGTGATAGAAACCCTCCAGCGTCTGCGTCGCAAAAGAACCATTATCTTAGTGACGCACCGACTCGAAACCGCCGTAGACTGCGATCGCATTTTTGTGATGCAGGAGGGCGAGATTGTCGAGGAAGGCACTCATGACGAACTTCTGTCCCAACAAGGGCTCTACTTCCGAATGCTGGGCTACAAGCCATCCTCGACCTGACGGCCCTGGAAAATTGAAACACTTTAAGCTCATTCCCCGCCTGAAAGCCGGAGGATAAGCGGTAAAGCAGCCAATTCCAGATAACATCACCTGGATTTTGATCGGGTAATTATCGCACCCAGCAACCTGGAACACGACGGTAAGCGACAGTTTCCGATAGGCTATGAGTGTCTAGGGATGTCCGTCTAATCAAGACATTGGAGTTCGCATGGCAACTTATTTGGTCACGGGTGCTAATCGGGGAATTGGTTACGAATATTGCCGCCAGCTGCAAGTACGGGGAGAGCGAGTTATTGCCATTTGTCGCACTGCTTCTGAAGAGTTGAAGCAGCTAGGGGTGCGGGTTGAGGAGGGGATTGATATTACCTCAGATGCTTCGGTTACAGATTTACGCGATCGCCTTGATGGTACGACCATCGATGTCCTGATTAACAATGCGGGAATTGTCAAGCGCGTCACGCTGGAAGACTTAGATTTTGAGAGCATTCGAGAGCAGTTTGAGGTGAATGCTCTGGGGCCTTTACGAGTGACTCACGCGCTATTGCCACTTCTCAAAGCCGGCTCCAAAATCGCCTTGATGACAAGTCGGATGGGGTCAATTGCAGATAATACCTCTGGCAGTTCCTATGGCTACCGAATGTCTAAAGTGGCGTCGTCGATGGCAGGCAAGTCGCTATCTCTCGACCTCAAACCGCGTGCGATCGCAGTGGCAATTCTGCATCCAGGGTTAGTTCAAACCCGCATGACGAATTTTACGTCTGGTGGCATTACTCCGGAAGAGTCTGTCAAGGGGTTGTTGGCTCGGATTGATGAGTTGACACTGGAGAACACAGGCACTTTTTGGCACGCCAATGGAGAAGTGCTGCCGTGGTAGGTGCGTGATACGAATTTGAGGGATTGGAAGCTGCTATAGCCCAGTTGCAGGGAATTTGTAAGAATTGGGTGAGGAATTCAGTTTGTAGGTACGGAGTGAGAACTATGCACAGCATCACACTAAAATCCCATATCGGTAGCGATGGTCTTTTGAAGGTTCATTTACCTGACATGAGAGATACAGATATCGAGGTTGTCATTGTCTATCAAACTAGCCTGCCCAAAGGTGTTGAAGCTGCATCTGTTTCACAGTTTTACGGATGTATTCAGGATGACTCATTTATCAGGCATCCTCAAAACGAACAACCTGAACGCGAACCCTTGTAATGAAATATCTTCTTGATACAAATGTCTGCATCATTTATCTAAAAGGCAGAAATTTGAACTTAAAGCAGAGGCTTGAGGCGGTTCCGATTCAAGAGATAGCTGTTTGTTCGATTGTCAAGTCAGAACTTTGCTTTGGAGCGATGAAAAGCGCTAATCCAGAACGCAACTTTGCCCTACAACAGGCATTCTTGGCGCAATTTGTCTCACTCCCTTTTGACGATCTCGCCGCTACTATCTTTGGGGTAATCCGGGTACAGTTAGAAACTAAAGGGATACCCATTGGGGCTTATGATTTGCAAATTGCAGCGATCGCTCTGGCAAATAATTTAACTCTGGTGACACATAATACACGAGAGTTTAGGCGGATTGAGGGGTTGCAGGTTGAGGATTGGGAAATTGAGGCGTAAGCGATCGCTTCCTCTGTAATATGCAATTGCTCTCTCTTCATCAAGAATGCGATCGCCAAAATGCTCGAAGGAAGTTCTCAGCACATGGAAGCGATCGTAGCATAGGGAGTATCTACGCACTCAACTCAACTAAATACACACACTAGACCAGTTCTTTAAGGCTAGAGGCAGCTTCGTTGAGTTGTTGAGCAGCGGTTTTAGTTTGACTGATAACATTAGTTGTTCGGCTTGCTCCTAGGTTTAGAGAGTTCATCGCTTCAAAAACTTGTTGTATGGCAACAGCTTGCTGTTGAGCAGTCAACGAAATTTGCTGGCTATTTAGGGTAATCGTATTCACAGCGTTAGCAACATTATTAAATGTCTGAGCGCTCCTGTGAGTGAAATTCATGCCTTCACTAACGGTTTTCGTCCCTTCGTCCGTTACCATAGCCGTTGAGGTAATGGCTAATTGAATATCGTTGACCAGATTAGCAATCTTTTGGGCTGATCCTTTGCTTTGGTCGGCCAATTTGCGAATTTCTGAAGCAACGACTGAAAATCCTCTTCCAGCTTCACCTGCCCGAACTGCTTCCACAGCAGCATTAAGTGAAAGCATATTGGTTTGATTGGCTAAGTCCCTAGCCAAGCTAGAAATAGTACCAATTTGTCGGGTTTGCTCACTTAGGCAGGAAATCCGATCCGCGATCGCTCCTACCTTATTTTTCAAAGTATCCATACTGTTGAGGGTTTGACTAACAACCTGAGTTCCATTGTCTGCTAAGTTTAGAGCTTGCTTTGCTTCTATTAGGGCTACTTCAACCTGCTCTGCTGACTGACGCGCCGAACTGCCTAACTCATTCATTGTGGCGGTTGTTTGACTAACGGCGGAAGCTTGTTCTACTGCTAACTCTTCTTGCTCTTGGATAGCGGATGTGATTTGAGTAGTTACCGCAGAGATGGTAGAACTCACCTCGCGAATTGATTGAATTGAGTTTACTAGCATCCGCAGCACAAAAATCCAAACCAGTATTAAGATTATCAATGTTGCAATCACGATCAAGATTGCGATCGATGCTTTTTGGGTTTGTGTCTTGAGCGAGTTTTCTGCATACTGTTGCATAGCAGATGTAACCTGCCCCATTGCTGCTGTATAAATCTGTTTTTGTGTTTCATATTCTTGACCAAACAAAAGCTCGGATGCTAGTTGCCGCTGACCCCGTTGAACCAACTGAAACGCCTCTTCTTCCATAGCCAGCAGCTTTTGAGCAGAAGCATTAATCTGCTCGCTAGCCTTGCCCTCAAAAACAGTCGGGATTAACTTTGTCGCTTCTGCCAGCGCTGCAATAACTTGGGGGTCATATTTTTGGTAACGCTCTATCCATTGAGAATCACCTGTTGCAACAGCCATGTGAGCTGACATCGTTAGCACTTCATCAAGATAGGTAATCTCTGCACTCAATTGTTGAATCTGCATATCTTGTGTCTGGATTCTTTTGAAAGCTTGATAAGAATCCCACACATACCAACCGATCCCTCCAATCAAGGTGAGAGTAAGTGCTAAGGGAACTGTTAGAAGCTGGAGACGAGAGAGACTCCCAGAAGATAATATTTTAGATTTCATACTCAGGCGTATTATCACAATAAAGATATAGATTTAGTCATTGACAAGGTTCACCTAAACAACATAAGTACTCGTCCCTGCTCTATATCTCTAATATTAGGATTTCCTCTTAATATTTGCTGTGTTATTTATTGATAAGGAGAGCGCTCACTTTCGGTATACTATGCTAGGCGAGCGCTCTCCCTTCACGAATAATGCGATCGCCCAAATGCTCAAAGAAAGTTCTCAGCAAATGGAAGCGATCGCATTCTAGGGAAAATCTGACCAGATGTTAGACGGCCTCACTGCACCAGTAGTGATCGCACTTGTTCAGTGTTGGGTGAGTGCGATCACTATCCTCAAAAATGTGTCTTTACTCCTAGATGAACGGTTTATCGCGATCGCTTTCTTCTCCTCAACCAGGGAATTATAGCGATCGCGCTTTATACCAGCATATGTGGTAGCAGTTGTGCCGTACCCTCTGGAGCAGAAACTATTTTTCAATAGTTTCCTGTTTAAATGCTAATTTGACTGCTGGTAAACCAGAATTTTCTAATCGCTTACGAATCTCTCCTTTAGCAGATACGAAGGTAGAAAACTCCTCATTTAGTCCAAAAGGAATCCAAGCACTATATCCAATAGTTTCCAGTTTTATATTCACCTTCGCAGGTACTATATACTTACGAGCCGATATATAGAACTTCTCTACATAGCCTTCCCCATTACTTAACTTAGTAGCAGCAGGAATAGCAAAATCTTTCAGATACTCCTCAACCAAGAGCCATCCCTTTTTGTCAACACTAGATAAAAGATACACAATATCAAATTGATAAGATGCAGCGCGGGTCTTTTGGTTGTTTAGTATCCCGTAGGCTGTATTATAGCTAGGATGCTTCCGGTTGTTGACATCCATTACATATTGGTAAGGTATCTTCATATCAGCGCTAAAACATTTAATCCATAGTCCCATTCGCTCTCCAGCATAACCAAAGTTAATTACCCCTCCTGTACTATATTTCTGAGGATCAATTCCTCTCTCGATCAGTAGCTCTTCAATAGTCATAAATTCCGAGCTAATCAGCTTTGACTTAATAAGTCTGGAGCGGCTACCTATTCCACGCAACCCCGCTTTGTAGTCTTCACTAATCTTTGCCATCAGTGTTTTAGCAGTCTCACGATCCACTGGTTCATTGAAGAGTGGCTTTATCCGGTCTGAACTATAAGGATTGAGTCTCTTTAGGTACAAAGCAGATTGTGACTTTTCATCAGCCTGATTTTTAATTTTACCTAATGATTCTGGGGTTAATGCTCTAATAGACTCTTGAGCTAAAGTAGTCTCAGTATATTCTCTAATCCCTTGTGGTTCTTCTTTGGGACACCAACGGCTCCAGTAATTAACTTCGACTACATAGCCATTTACCCAGAGGCGATAGATAAAATAATGAAGATTTTCCCATTTACTAGCATAAGCTTTGCGACTGCTAAATGCTGCTTTGAGCACTGCTTCTTGCTCGTTTATTGAATCTGGCTGGAATTTTTCCTTGAGAATATCTATGTCTAAACAAACATGAATAACGCTTAATTCCAATAGTTTCTTCTGTGCCAGCCAGTCAATGCTAATTTGAGACTGAATTTCTTTTCTGGGCGGCTCTACTCCTAATAAGAATGCAAAATCAGCGATTGCAGTTATGGTTTCCCTTAATAGGGTTTCAGTCGGGCGCACTTTTTTCGTCTTTACTGGGCTAGAGTTTAAGTGTGGATGATATTTCTCAATCCTTTGCTTTTCTACGCTGTCTAGTTGAGATTCGCTAATTTGCTCATAGTAAATGGTGAAGTGTTTCTTTTTCTGGACTTCTAGTTGGTAGAAACGATGATGAGCTTTACCTTGCCAGCGGTTACGGATGTTTTTTGCCTGTCCTACGTACCAAACATTTTTACTTTCATCCAAAACGTAGTAGATTCCCGAATATTCGGGGAGTAGCTGTTTCGCCTGTAAGGTAACTTTCGGCAGTTCCAAAATTACTGCATCAGCAATCAAATGATGTACCTCCAATATTGCTTTACCTAGTTCTGATCTCAGTATTCCCATTACCGTGACTATTTCTCTCACTGAATCTGTAGAAATATCGTCAAAACAGTTTCTTGGCCGACAGATGGAGGGTTTGTTCAGATTGCAGATGCTCGACCAATTCCATTTACGTGTAGATGTAACCGACTGGCAACTGCGCTGCATCCATAGGAACGATCGCATAGGTTAGCTTTTGCTGCACGTAGACACCAGAGCGATATCTCATATTAGAATATAGTCACTAACCACGGATTGCGATTATGACAGTTGAGCAAATTGAGGCTGCCATCCTGAAGCTTCCGCCTGATGAATTTCAGAAACTTCGGGAATGGTTTTTGGAATTGGACAATCAGCTTTGGGATAAGCAGTTAGAGAAAGACATTGCTAATGGCAAGTTAGAAGATTTAGCCACTGAAGCGATCGCTGATTTTGAGGCTGGTCGCTATCGGGCAATTTGATGCACTACACAACTCGCCGATTTTGGGAATGTTACAACACTCTACCTGAATCTGTGCAGCGGACAGCCGATCAATGCTACGAGTTGCTGAAAGCCGATCCATCTCACCCATCCCTCCATTTCAAAAAAGTTGGCAAGTATTGGTCAGTAAGAGCAGGACAAAGTTACCGAGCATTAGGTGTAGAAATCGAAAAGGGTATTCTATGGTTTTGGATTGGCACGCACGCAGAATACGATAATCTCATCGGCAAATAGGATAGCGGCTACGCACTTGTTTAGTGTTGAGTAAGTGCGATCGCATCTTTGCTAATTTTTCGCTGCACGTAGTAGTGCGATCGCTCTTCTTCTCAACCACTATTTGTAATTGTCAGGCGCGATCGCGCTTATATGCGATGTTGTGCGATCGTCAAAACGGCGTATTTGCTTGCTGATGCTGGGGAAAGCGGGTCACTATGCCTTTGTATCTCAAACTGAAACAAAGCAACCGATTCAATCGCAAACTTGCCAGACTGGAAACGACATCAAGATCGAAGAATACTTAAGTTAGCGATATGAAGCGCTCTATTGTAGTTGGGTTACTAACATTTCTGGCTATTGGCTGTAGTACAAATCTTCCAACATCATCCACTCAATCTCCCACGCCTGAGGCAATTGCTGCCAAACCTGCGCCCAACTCCTCAATCCAAAGTCGGGATGTTTTTTACTTTAGCGATCGCTTTGGGGTTCGCTTCGTTTCTCCGCGTGGCTATGTCATCACGCCTACCGAAACGACTCAATCGACAAAGCCAAGTCCCCCGCTGGAAGTCTTAGAAATCTGGCAGCAGAAAGATTTTTTGAACCGGGAGAATCTACCTGAAACTCCTCCAATCGTCAGCATCAGTATTTACGACAACTCCAAGCGGTTGCCCCTAACCAGCTGGAAAGGCGAACTCAGCCAAAATGACGATCGCCCCCTCACCGTTGCGGGACAGAAAGCGATCGCTTACACTTCGACTGGACTCTACGAGTCTGATAACGTGCTGTTCAGCAGCGCTGATGGTCGCTATGTATTTCGGCTACAAGGCGCTTACCTGCAAAAGAACGATTCCATCCGGCAGGTATTTCAGGACATCGTTAAAAGCTTCACCTTCGATGCGATCGCTAGCACGGGTTCCCCCAACAAATGGCGCATCAACTACAGCCGCCTCAAAGGCCTTTTAGCAGCCGGTGACTGGCGGGGTGCGGATGTGGAGACTCGCGCCATCTTCCAGCGATTGCAGAAACTCCAAGGACAGGGTGCAGACTTACTCTACGGCAGCAAAACCCTGCTCAATAGTCTTCCCTGCGAAGACTTTCGTACCATAGATACCCTCTGGTCGCAAGCCAGTAAGGGACGCTTTGGGTACAGCGCTCAAAAGCGCATCTGGCAGCAAACTGCCTCCCAGACGAAAAATCCGAAAGCACGAGTTGAGAAGTTCGGGCAGGCACTGGGATGGTATAGATCCCAACCATTGCCGGAAAAGAATTCTTTTGGGGTAGTGTTAGCTGGAACCAAATGGCGGTTGGATTCAGAACTGAATTCTACTGCTACCGCACCAATTGGACAGTTTCCTTGGGGAGGAATTTCCTCAAACTTATTGAGTGACATGCTCAGCGAACCTGGTTGTGGCAGTTGTACCACGGATGCCATTTATCTTGCTAGCGATCGCTATTACGACTACGTGCCTGCTTTGTTTACCAAGCTCAATCAGTGTCAAGTTCGCTAGTGAGGCGAACTGACAAGTCAATGACTCGAAAGGTCAAATTAATCCGGGGAGGAACCGGACGTTTAGTTTTAGGAATTTGATGCTGCCAGTAATGTTGCGTTGTCCCTTGCATCAACAAGAAACTACCAGAGGTTAACTCTATTTGATGCTTCAAGCCTTTCTCGGCTCGGTGTCGCAGCATGAACCGCCGTGTTCCGCCCAAACTCAGAGAACCAATGATCGGATTTTGCCCCAACTCCGGTTCATCATCGCTGTGCCAGCCCATACTGTCGTTGCCATCTCGGTAGAGATTGAGCAACACACTGTTGAACACGACACCAGAAACCGCTTCAGCCTTTGCCTTGAGGTCAAGTAGCGTGCGCGTCCAGGGAGAGGGCTGCATCGTGATGCCAGAGTAAGTGTAGGATATACCGGGATTACTATACCAAGCCGTTAGCCTGGGTTGAGGCATTGAACGCCCGTAAATCGTAATCCAGTCCTGTCGCCAGTCGATTGTTTCAGTCAGTTGTGTGAGCAAGCGATCGCTTTCCTGCTCATCTAGCAGAGACGGGTAGAACACGATATCTGCATCAGGCAGTTGGAGAAGGACACTGAGCATAACATAACTGAGGGAGGCAAGAAATCAGCTTTCATTATTACTTCATTGGGTTAGCTTGCGCGTAACAAGCATCTGTCGCTCTAACAGCGCTTTTCTCTAGAATTGATGCCATGCCCATGCGTCAGCCAAAAATGCGCTCAAGGGCAATAGCTTGAATGGATGGAAACTGCCGTGCGAACTCTTAAACTACCTTCTGGACAATTAATTCCGATTCTTGGCATGGGCACCTGGCAGATGGGGGAGAGTGCCAGAAATCGCCAAAGCGAAATTGATGCTTTACGCCACGGACTCGATTTGGGTTTATCTTTAATTGACACTGCCGAAATGTATGGCGAAGGCGGTGCAGAGGAAGTAATCGCCCACGCGATCGCTTCTCGTCGGGCGGAAGTCTTTCTAGTCAGCAAGGTTTACCCTCATAACGCCTCGAAGCGAGGAGCGATCGCTGCCTGCGAAAGAAGTCTCAAACGCTTGAAAACCGACTATCTTGACCTTTACCTGCTGCACTGGCGCGGTTCTGTGCCACTGGTAGAGACTTTGGAAGCATTTCAAACGCTGCAACAAGCGGGCAAAATTCGCAGCTATGGGGTGAGTAATTTTGATGTGGAGGATATGGAAGAAGCGATTGGGTTGAAGGGTGGGAAAGCAATTGCTACCAATCAAGTCCTCTACAACCTGATGCGACGGGGAATTGAGTGGAATTTACTGCCCTGGTGTCAGCAACGAGGTATCCCTATCATGGCGTATTCCCCGATTGAGCAAGGGCGTTTGCTGAACAATCAAACACTCAAGGCGATCGCTCAAGAACGAGGCGTCACTGCGGCTCAAGTAGCGATCGCGTGGTTGTTGCATCAAGACAATGTAATTGTAATTCCCAAATCCAGCCGCATTGACCATGTAGAGCAGAATTATGCTGCCCTGAATTTGAAATTGAGTGCTGATGAATTGGCTTCTTTAGATGCTGCCTTTCCAGCACCCACTAAACCTGTTTCCTTAGAAATGCTGTAAACACTTCTCCAAGGAACTCAACGGATTTATCTCGCGTTGGATAGTGTCTCAAATGAGCAAGAGTGCCTACCATGACGAGTAAACTTACAGAGCAAACGCATGGCTCAACGACCTGGAATCTTCCCCACCTTCTTCATCTCTGGCTTTGAGTGTTCGACGTTTCTGTGGAAGGACAAGGGACGGCGGAATCTGATTGCAGAGACACAGCACGATCGCCACGCACAGGAAGACTACAACATCTTGCGATCGCTAGGAATTGATGTGGCGCGGGAAGGGATTCCTTGGCCTCTAGTCGATCGTAATGGCTGCTACGATTTCTCTAGCATTAACTCGATGATCGAAGCAATGCAGCAGACACAAATCGTTCCTATCTAGGATCTCTGCCACTACGGATATCCAGACGATCTCGATCCATTTAGTAATGAGTAAAGCGATCGCTTTACTCGTTACTGTCGCGCCGCAGCTGAGTAGCTATAACATTGTTTAAAGTTGTAGGATAAGCCATTGCGCGTTTTGTCGTTTCACACCTCTGTGCAATGCGGCCCGAGCTATCAGTAAGGAAAAAAGTTTATGAACGAAAATCTGATTTGTCGTCATACGTTCAACGCGCAACGCCTGGTAGATTCTTATCCACCAAAACTGTATGACACAAACAAGAAAATTGTTTACCAGAGCGCTTGTCCCCCTGGTTCTACGTTTAGTGGTGAGTTAGTGTTCTCGCGATGGCGTGCAATGCCATTTCCAAATATTCTTTCTTTCTCAGATTCTCAAACTGAGTTTCATCAGCAAACTGGTTACTTTGGTTACGAGCCATCAAATCAGAACACTAACCAGGTTGAGTGGTATCTCAATTTCGCCCATTCTGACCTTTTCTGTGCATACGGTGGTTCGCTATTCGCTCAGGATGAGATGCAGGTAGCTGAACATCCTGTTCTTGGTTCGCTTCGAGAAGCCTTGTTAGATGCAGGCATTCAGCCGCTAACCGTAGAGGCAGGAGAACCCACACCTGTCCTGATTTGTGGAGTTGAACGGCGATGTGAGATCGCTACTAATCCAAATGCAGAAGAGGGAAGACCTTTTGGGCTTTACGGTAACAATTTCGGACGTGCTACAGCAAAAGCCATTGAACTGGCAACAAAACCACTCAATCCACCCACAATTACCAACATTATCGCTATGGAAGCCCCTTCAGGTGGCTATGGCTCTTACTCCCAAGAAGATATTGAATATATTCTTGCGACAGCGTTTACTGGATTTTCGGCGGCAAGGATTGAATCATACTCACAATTGAAAGAACCGATTGTGATAATTCATACTGGTTTCTGGGGATGCGGAGCCTACGGAGGTAATCGTGTATTGATGGCTCTTTTGCAACTTTTGGCGGCTCGTCTTGCACAGGTAAATCGCTTGGTTTTCCATACAGGTGATACTACAGGTTCTCAGGCTTTTGCAACTGCTCAACAAATTCTCAATCAGGATTTAGCACCCATTGGTTCAAGTGTTGAAGTTTCTACTTTAGTAGCGAAGATCCATGCAATGAAGTTTCAATGGGGTGTCAGCGATGGAAATTGAGAGTTGTAATCCAGCGCGATCGCCCATACTCCTCGGTGCTATGCTGTTTGAGAATTGCCAGAATTCCTGGCATTGCTTGCAGAACGTAACTCCTGAAGCCGACATCATGAATGTAAGCAAGGTCTTTTCTGTACCACTCACTCATCCGTAACTTTTCCTCGCATCGTCTTAAGTTGCGATCGCTTAGTCTTGCTATCCAGACGCTTTCTTTGAGAACTCCGAGTCGGTTTGCTGGGTTTACGAGGTTTGGGGAGTGCGATAGCGAAGCGCTGCTGCGAAGCGCAGATCGCATTCTTAATCAAGTCTTGCAGTCGTTGCAACGCCTCTTCTCGGTTCTGCTCCTGGCTGCGGTGTTCTTGAGCCTTAATAACGATTACCCCATCCTTAGTAATGCGCTGGTCGGAAAGCTTCAACAGCCGCTTTTTGTAGCGATCGGGTAGCGAGGAAGCGATGATGTCAAAGCGCAGGTGAATGGCAGAGGATGTTCCAAATCTCTATTGTGTAGGAGCCGGAACCCATCCAAAAGCGGGATTACCAGGGGTTATGAGTTCCCAGAAGATTGTGGCAGAGATGATTGGTAGGGCAAGATAGTTGCGTTGTTAGGAATGTTAGGAATGTAGAGCATATCTTTTTTATTGACTGATTATTCAGTCATAAAATATCATGGAGATGAAACAATCGATCCTATCAGCCCAGGCTGTTGCTGGAAAATCGGGCTGAAACGTTCATTCTGACTGTCCTACAAACCTGAAAGGAGACAGATATGGATTTGCATTACGAAGTTCAAGGTAAGGGTGAGGCGGTTGTCTTGATTCATAGCGGTGGAGCAGATTTGGGGGATTGGGAGTTGATTGCCCCGCAACTAGCCCAGACCTATCAAGTGATCGCGTTTGACGGACGCGGTGCCGGACAGTCACCCCCACTGCTCGAACCTGCCCAGTATGTTGAGGATTTGCGGCAGTTGCTTGACCATCTCAATCTCGATCGAGTGATTCTAATTGGGCATTCGATCGGCGGTCAAATTGCGACCGATTTTGCCCTGGCTTATCCTGATAGAGTCACCAAGCTGGTGCTGGTAGCTCCGGGATTATCGGGCTTCCAGTTCTCACCCGATGTTCAACAATGGTACGCGCAAGTCAATACGGCAGCTCCAGATTTGGAAAAAATGGTTGAGTTGATGTTGAACCACCCTACGTACAGCGTCGTGATGTCCAGTCCACAGCGCGATCGTATGATTGAGATGACGACGCACAACACGAAACGGTATTTTGAATGGAAAACCTTTGAGATGCTCTGGGCACAGCCACCGACAATCGAGCGCTTAAGTGAGCTTCAACCCAAAACTCTGTTTATCATCGGCAAACAGGATATGGCTGATAATTTGCACGTTGCAGAGTTATTCCAACAGGTGCCCGACATTCGCTTCGCGTACATTGAAGGGGCAGATCATATGCCCACACTCACCCATGCAGATGAGGTTTCCCGTTTGCTCGTCCAGTTTCTCAGTCAGTAGAAGCCATGCCCCGTACCCCAGCAGAAAACGAGCGCATCCGTCAGGCAACGCGGGAGCAAATCTTGAAAGCGGCGATGGATTTGTTCTTCACGAAAGGCTATCACGCCACTTCGATTGAAGATATCGCAAGACTTGCAGAGATTTCCAAGGGACTGCTTTACCACTACTTCAAGGGTAAGGAAGACGTTTTGGCAGCACTGGTCGATGTGCGGCTCAATGATCTGCTGGTTGTCATGAATGCCGCCGCCGCCAAGTCAACGCCTGCTGAGCAAATTCGCCATATTGCCGAGGGTGCGTTAGACGATGTGCGACGGCAACCAGAGGTTTTCCGATTTTATCTCAATCTGTTTACCCAACCCCGGCTCGACCCGATTGTGGCGAAATATAGCCAGAAGTTGATGGATGAGCAGGCAAAGCAGTTTGAAATCCAGACGCAGATGTTCAGCGAGTTGGGAGTTGCTAACCCACGACAGCGATCGCTCTATTTTTCCTCAACACTTCAGGGCATTATGCTGATGTTTTCAACTTATCCCAAAACCTATCTGTTAGATGCGGTCAAGGCACAGGTGATTGCGGAGTTTTGTGAGGAAGATTGAGTGTCACAAAGCCATCTCATTCATCTGTGACTTTTCCTCGCATCGTCTTAATCTGACTGCGCTTAGTTTTGCTATCCAGACGCTTTCTTTGAGAACTCCGAGTCGGTTTACTCTTTTTGCGGGGTTTGGCGACTGCGATCGCACTCTTAATCAAGTCTTGCAATCGTTGCAATGCCTCTTCTCGATTTTGCTCTTGGCTGCGGTGTTCCTGTGCCTTGATGACAATGACACCTTCTTTAGTGATGCGCTGGTCAGAAAGCTTCAACAGCCGCTCTTTGTAGCGTTCAGGTAGTGAGGAAGCCACAATGTCAAAGCGCAGGTGAATGGCAGTCGCCACCTTATTTACATTTTGTCCCCCTGCCCCTTGCGATCGCACCGCACTCATCTCAATCTCATGCTCTGGAAT